>NZ_JADKNF010000005.1:0-265723 GCF_017808125.1 Pseudoalteromonas sp. PA2MD11 | reverse complement strand
CTCGACTTGCATGTGTTAGGCCTGCCGCCAGCGTTCAATCTGAGCCATGATCAAACTCTTCAATTAAAAGTTTTTTATTTGAAGTAAACTTCAAACCATGCTCAATGAATTCTGAATTTTGATTACTCTCTATAAATAAAGAGAAATCGAATTGACTATGAAGTCACTCAGTTACATTTGAGACTCTAAATTTGTTTGCGTAACTTAGTAAACTAAGCTTCGCTGTTAGAACTCAACCTGTACGAGTGCCCACACAGATGATTGCTTTATATTGTTAAAGAACGTTGCGACGCTGTCGCTAGGGATGCGTATAATACATCCTTAATTTTTCGAGTCAACACTTAATTTTAAACTTTCTTTTTAGACCGTTTTAAACCGAAGTTTTACTTAACTCTGTGTCACTTTGTTCAGCGCTTTTCATTGCTGCCCGCCGTGTCAGTGGATGCGCATTATAGGGATGCGAAGAATTAACGCAAGCACTTTTTGTAGAAAACTACTAAAAACTTACCTTTCGCGCAAAAAACAAGCTAAAGGCAGTAAAAAACACAGTTCACTGTACAAAATACAGCCAACTTTTCTCGAGAGGATCTTAAGTATTATCGAAATTAGGTAATACGCAAGTTTTTAAATAAAAAAAGCGCCACTATTTTTAATGGCGCTTTTATCAATCAACTCTGAATTAGTACAAGATACTATATAACTTACGACGATACTTAGATGCCAAGGCATCGCCATCAGGTAAAGAAGCGATAATTTCTAGATAGGTTGGTTTTGCATCTGCGTAGTTAAGATCTTTTTTAAGTACATTAAATAACATCTCTAGTGCTTCTTCTTTACGACCCGCGCTATTAAGAGCATTACTTAGTTCTACTTTTATCTCTAAATCATTTGGGTATTTTTCAACTTTATCCTGCAGTGCTTTTATCTCTGGCGAATCAGTGGCAGCTAATGCTTGTTCACATTTTGCTTGAATATTTGTGAAATACGCATCACGTTCGTTTTCTGCAACCGAATCTAATAATGCTTGTGCATCTTCTAATTTATGAATTTGAATACAGATATCAGCTAAAACTAACTTTACACGTGTGTGATTTGGATCAAGTTCATAAGCCTGCTTTGCATAGTTAAAGGCATTATTTAGATCTTGATTAATTAACGCTTGCTTAGCTTGCTCTAATAATAACTCGTGTTGAGCTGGTAAATGTTTAGCTAGCGCATCGCGAATTTGCTGCTCTGTTTGAGCACCCGGTAACATATCGACAGGTGCTGAATCTTTTAACATCACAAGCGTTGGTAATGCTTGTAAACCAATTTGCTGCGCAAGTTGCCCTGCAAGAGCTTGCTCAACATCGCAATCTAATGTCGCTACTAATAAATGCTCACCATACTCATTTGCTATTTTCTCTAAAATTGCAGCTTGCTGATGGCACTCTGGGTTTTGCGCAGAGTAAAAAGTAAGTAGCACTAGCTTTTCAGCTGACGTTTCACCCAATGCTTGCTGCAAATTTTGTGGGGTAAGGTTTATCATATTATTCATTTGATTGATTGCACTATATAAGTATTTAGGTTTTTATATAGTGGCAAACATAACAATTACAAGTCCCACAGGTCGAGGTCATTATGAAATTATCTGCTATTTCTGCAGCTTTATTACTTCTTAGTCCATTCGCACAAGCAACAACGCTCGATTTAAATCTCAAAAAAACTATGCCTAAGATTGAAAAGCTTTATTTAGATTTACATCAATCTCCTGAGTTGTCATACCACGAAAAAGAAACGGGCCAAAAGCTTGCAAAGCAATTAAAACAACTGGGCTTTACTGTTACAGATAATGTAGGTGGTTATGGCGTTGTTGGTATTTATGAAAACGGTGATGGCCCTACAGTAATGATCCGCACTGATACTGATGGACTACCAATTGTTGAGCAAACAGGAAAACCTTACGCCTCTAAAGTGACTGTAACAAATGATGCTGGTGCAACAGTTGGCGTAATGCATGGTTGTGGTCATGATATTCACATGAGTTCATTTATTGGCACAGCACAACAGTTAATGACACATAAAGATCAGTGGCAAGGTACGTTAATGATGGTCGCACAACCTGCAGAGGAAGTTGGCGGTGGTGCAAAAGCAATGCTTAAAGAAGGGCTTTTCACTAAGTACCCTACTCCAGATCATGTTATTGGTTTGCATGTAAGTGCAAGTGTTCCTGCTGGTAAAGTTAGCATGAAAACTGAATATACAATGGCAAGTGTTGACTCTGTTGATATTACAGTAAAGGGCAAAGGCGGTCACGGTGCCTACCCACACACAACAATAGACCCAGTTGTGATTGCTTCACGTATTGTATTAGCACTGCAAACTATTACTAGTCGCGAATTGTCACCACTCGAGCCGTCAGTGATCACCGTTGGCTCAATTCATGGAGGCTCTAAACACAATGTCATTTCAGATGAAGTAAAACTACAACTTACATTACGTAGCTATAACCCTGAAGTTCGTTTACAACAAATCGCGGCAATTAAACGAATTACTAAAGGCATCGCATTAAGTGCTGGGCTTGACGAAAGCTTAGCACCAGAAGTCTATGTGCATGAAGATGAGTCAATTCCTTCAACTTATAACAATCCTGCACAAACCAATGTAGTGCGTTCAGCAATTGCTAACGCTATTGGTGAAGACAATGTACTTGAAACTGAAGCAGTCATGGCCGGTGAAGACTTTGGCCTTTATGGCCGTACAGAACAAAATGTGCCGATTACTTTGTTTTGGTTAGGCGGTGTTGAACCGAGTCAATATGACTCAGCAATGCAATCTGGCGCAACATTACCTTCTTTACACTCAAGTAAGTTTGCACCTGATTACAAAAAAGCACTTCCTACTGGAATTACAGCAATGAGTAACGCCGCGGTTGCCCTATTCAACAAAAAGTAGTTTAGGCTGAGTTAGCTCTGGGCTTAGCCTTCCTTTTAAAACGTCGCTTTTGCGGCGTTTTTGGTAACTGGGCAAAGACTTGGCTATCGCATTGCTTGGCTTGCTCAACTAAAGCATGTAACTCTTCCAACAATGGTGTTAAAAATTGCTGATAACTCATATGCTGTTCAGCGATATTACCTAACGATGCTTCCCACTTAGCTGTTAAGTCAGGGCTAGCAAGCTGTTCTGGTAATGTACTTATGAGTGCTTTACCTGTTGCGGTAGCCAGAATGTTTTTACCCTGACGTTCTAAAAAACGGCGTTTAAATAAAAGCTCAAGAATACCGGCTCGCGTAGCTTCAGTACCAAGACCATCTGTTTCCTTAAGGATCTTTTTAATTTCTGGGTCTTTCACATACCGACTGATGCCTGTCATGGCACTTAATAAGGTCGCATCAGTAAAATGCGCTGGCGGTGTCGTCATTTTGTCTACTACTTCACCTTGATTGCAATGCAGCTGTTGACCTTTTTCAAGTGGTGGTAAGGTTTGCTCATCTTTTAACTCTGTTTTGCCCATTAATATTTTAAAGCCTAAGCTAACATCTTGCTTAGCTGCTGCTTTAAAAAGCCCACCCGCAATTTCAACCGTTATTTTGGTTTCGTTAAATAGATAGTCTGGATAAAATTGGATTAAATAATGACGACAGATCAAGCGATAGATTTTTTGTTCATCACTATTTAAGGACGCTGAGCGAAGTTGTTTTTCGGTAGGAACAATAGCGTGGTGAGCTGCCACTTTGCTGTCATTAAAACATTTACTCCGCTTACTGGTATCAGCTTGCTTACAAGCTTCAATTGCTTGACCTTCATTATTAGCGATGGCGGCAATAATACTCGCGGCATCTTTATGATGATCTTTTGGTAAATAGCGATTATCTGAACGAGGGTACGTAATTAACTTATGACGCTCATACAAGTTTTGGCAGGTATCTAGCACTTTTTGTGCAGGCATTGAAAACGCCTTTGCCGCATCAATCTGTAAAGCGGATAAATTATAAGGTAGCGGTGCCTGTTGTTTTTTTTGCTTTTGCTCAAGCTCAACCACTTTAGCTGGTTGATTAGTTATACGTGACACAACATTTTCAGCAAGCCCCCTATGCAATACTCGCCCTTCTTCATCTTGATAAGGTTCACATGCTTTACTGGGTTGCCACTTTGCAACAAATGTTTGCTGCTGCTGAGTTTCAAGGTGCGCTAAAACTTCGTAAAAAGGTTTTGCTACAAAATTAGCGATTTCATTATCACGATTAACGACTAAACCTAAAATAGGCGTTTGAACACGCCCAACAGATAGCACATTGCCAAATCCAGCTTTTTGCCCAGCAAGCGTATAGGCTCGAGTTAAATTCATGCCAAATAACCAATCGGCACGTGATCGAGCTAAGGCAGACACGCTCAAAGGAATAAAATCGCGGTTCGATTTCAAATTATTTAGTGCTTTTTTAACTGCACTTAAGTTTAAGTCGCTGATCAAGAGTCGTTGAATTTGCTGTTTTTTGGCTTGGCTAAGTTTAACCTGTTCGATCACTTCATCAACCAATAACTGACCTTCACGATCAGGGTCGCCGGCATGAATTATTGTACTTGCCTGCTTAATGAGCTTTTTTAGTACAGTAAGTTGTTTGCGTGTTTTTGCTTTAGGTATTAATTGCCATTGTTCTGGCACGATAGGTAAATGCTCAAATCGCCATTTTTTAAAACTTGCATCGTAATCATCGGGCTCTGCTTGCTCAAGTAAATGACCAATACACCAAGAGACACAATCTCCATTACCAAGCTCTATATAACCATCATGTTTTTTTTGTGGTTTTGGTAGAGCATCTGCAATGGCTCGTGCCAAGGATGGTTTTTCGGCAATGTAAAGTTTCATAACGCAACACTAAATACTGTTTTTATAAACAGTAGTCTAGCACAGGATTTTTAACGAAGAAACGCCTTAAGCTTGCTGGCTTCGTCGAGTAAAAAGATAGATAAGTGGTAGGTAACATACGACCACAGTACCAATATTGATTAGCGGTAGCAGGGTCTTATACATGTAAGTGCTGTAAGACAAATCCCAAAGGTGGCGGTCAACTAAACGGAACAGTTGCAAAATAGGCGCCATTATCACAACCAACTGCCCTAAAACACTTTGCCATAAGTAGACTTTATCTTTAATACCTAAGTAAGCAATGATTGCCATCCAAGCAATATCATTAAAAGCCCAAACGACATAGCGCCAAATATAAATGTCATCAAATTCACGTAAGCCGCTATGAATTAAGGTACCGTATAAAAAGAAACATGCTGTTATTACGGTAAAGTGGAATGCCTGCCAATCTTTGCGGAGGTAGAAAACGAAAATAGCAGGGCTCAGAATGAACACCCAGCTATTATTCAAAATTGAGATGGCATATACAAACCAATCAGGCAAAATTAACTAACCTTAATCTGTTTTACCATCATCGTCGCCACTACCATTACCAGGCATGTAGCTATATTTATCAACTTTTTTCATTTTTATTCTCTATTACATTTGTTAATGAGGCTTAACTTTAATTGATTTACTGCCTTACATCAATAGGTTCAGATTCGTGTGCTTTACCTTGCATAATAGAGATTTCAACACGGCGATTTCGCTTACGATCTTCATCGGTTACATTTGGTACTAGAGGCCTGGTTTCTGCGTGGCCGACTACCATCATACGGGACTTATCAAACCCTGGCGCTTTTTCCATTTCACTGGCAACTGCCACCGCACGTTTTGATGATAAATCCCAATTATTAGTATAAAGCTCATTCGATACTTGGAAGTCATCAGTGTGACCTGACACGGTTATTTCACCCGGCACATCTTTTAACAGCGTAGCAATATCACGAATAATAGGTTTAAACTTTGGCTGTAAAAAAGCACTACCTGATGGGAATGAACCATTCTCACGAATGCGAATAATAATTTGCTGACCTAATGACTCAAGCTCAATTGCCCCATCCATAATTTGCTGTTCTAGTTGCTGGGCAATTTTCTTCACAAGTTCATTGGTTTGTTCTTGATCAGCTGCAGAAATTGACTGTTCTAAAGCTTGTTGCTGAGCCGTACTTTGCGATTCACCACCACGTTTATTACCGCGCTGTTCTTGACGCCCCCCGGCAGAGCTTTCGTCGCCAGCCTGAAACTCAAGCATTTGTTGCGTCATTTCTACGGTTTGTTGTTGAATCGTTTCAATAGGAGTAGGTTCAGGTTTACCCGGAGTGAACTCCATGGCAATGACCGAGGTTCCCTTTGGAATATCTTTTACTTCAATTTTATTTTGTACACCAAAAGCAAACTTCATGGAGCCGGCAATTTGCTTAAACTTCAGTACGTCCATTTCTGAGAAAGCAAGCAAGAGTACAAAGAAGCACATTAATAATGACATTAAATCTGCGAAGGTTCCCATCCAGGCGGGTAAACCCGGTGGTGGACATTTGCACTCTTCATCTGACATGCTCTACTCCTCGGTATCAACTTTACGTTTTGATTCGGCTAAGTAGTTTTTCAAAATACCTTCAATTACTTTCGGGTTCTGACCGTCTTGAATACCTAGCACCGCGTCAAGAATTAAGCGTTGATTAAGGGCTTCTTCGTCTTTACGCAGTTCTAGTTTTACCTGAATTGGAATAGCAACAACGTTTGCTAAGAAAGCACCATAGAGAGTTGTTAAAAGGGCAACTGCCATTGCTGGGCCGATTGCCTTTGGGTCATCCATGTTTGATAACATAGCAACCAGACCGATTAGCGTACCGATCATACCCATTGCAGGAGCAATATCGGCAAGTGATTTGAATAAACCAGCACCGAGTTCATGACGGTTAGCAGTAAGAGAAATATCTTTTTGCAGCGTGGCGCGAACGACATCAGCATCATGACCATCCACTAACATATCGACCCCTTTACGCATAAAACCGTTGGGGATTTCAGCTTCTTCTAATGCTAAGAAGCCACCTTTACGTGCTGAATCAGCTAATTCTACTGCTTTTTCAATTAATTCTTCCGGAGATTCGATTTTGAACATAAAAGCTTTTGCTGCCACTTTACCTATGCCCAAAAATTGCCCCATGGTGAAATTTGATAATACAATAAAAATCGAACCACCAAATACAATGACCACCGAAGGCGTGTTGTAAAACATTGCAACTTGGCCATCACTACTTAACACCATCGACATAGCAATTAAGCCTATGGCACCAAGAATACCTATTATGGTTGCTAAATCCACATACCCCTCCAGAGGAACAATTACACGATACACTCAAGTATCAAATTTTTATTATTAACTGCTTATCGGCAAGCAGTTGAAATACTTAAATCATTAAATGAATTAATTTTATTTTAATGTAAGATTTTTAAGCTACAAGTTTAAGCTGTATTTAAAATCGTAAAAATAGCATACTAAAAATGAATTATGCGTAAAAAAACACATCATTCTTTGACCTAGTTTAGCATTCCCCCTAAAATTGGCCTCACTTTCTAACAGCTATCGAGGCCACAATGGCAACAAAGAAACCAGAAAACTTAAGCTTTGAAGAAGCACTGGATGAATTATCTCAAATTGTTGCACAAATGGAGCAAGGTGAATTGTCACTGGAACAATCACTAAAACAATTTGAACGCGGCATTGCGCTAGCAAACGCTTCGTCTGGTAAGTTACAACAAGCCGAACAAAAAGTTGCCATTTTAATGGGTAACGATAGCCAAGCGCCTCTTAGCAATTTTGATTCAAACTTGGACTAATTAAGTGCAATTAAAAGAACAATTACAACGCGCTCGTGAAGACGTTGAAGCACATTTAAATCGCTATTTTGAACAGCCACTTAAAACCGAAAAAAACATCAAAGAAGCCACCCACTACGGTGTTCTAAATGGTGGTAAACGCTTACGTCCTTACCTTGTATATGCAACGGGCCGGATGATGGGCGCGGACAAGGCCGATCTTGATATTCTTGCCGCCGCTATTGAGTGTATTCATAGCTATTCTTTAGTTCATGATGACTTACCAGCAATGGATGATGATGACTTAAGACGTGGCCGCCCTACCTGTCATATTGTCTATGGCGAAGCACAAGCCATACTCGCAGGTGATGCCTTACAAACACTGGCATTTGATTTAATTGCCAATCATCAATTTGCTGTTTCTGCGAGCCAGCAAGTAAAAATGATTGCCTCATTAAGCAAAGCCTCAGGTATTGAAGGTATGGTAGGTGGGCAAGCACTGGATATTGAAGCGACCGATAAAGAAATTACAGTTGCTCAGCTAGAGCGCATTCATCAGCTAAAAACGGGTGCCTTGCTTAATTGTGCAATTACACTCGGTGCATTGAGTGCAAAAAGCTGTGATGAACATACACTCGCGCAATTAAACCTATTCGGTCAAGCAATTGGGCTGGCCTTTCAGGTACAAGACGATATCCTTGATGTAGAAGCTGATACTGAAACATTAGGTAAGCCACAGGGTTCCGATGTTGCTGCAAACAAAGCAACCTACCCTGCTTTATTAGGGATGGCAGGCGCAAAGCAAAAAGCACAAGATTTGCTGGCTCAAGCCCATCAAGCTCTTGAGGCTATTGATTACGACACCAGCGAATTGGCGAGTCTTGCAAGCTATATTGTTGAACGCAATTATTAATACCTAAAAAGAAAGACAAAATAACTAAAAAATCGGAGCGGCAATGGGCTATAATGCACTCTGGTTAGCGAAGGATGTATAAAAAATCATGACACTTGATAGTAGCAAGTATCCATTATTAAGTTTGGTTGACGAACCAGCACAACTGCGTGATTTAGCGCAAGACAAGTTACCTGCGTTTAGTAAAGAGTTACGCGAATACCTACTTAACTCAGTTTCGCAAAGTAGTGGTCATCTAGCATCAGGTTTAGGCACTGTTGAGTTAACAGTTGCACTGCATTATGTTTATAACACTCCTGAAGATCGTTTAGTTTGGGATGTGGGTCATCAAGCATACCCGCATAAAATCTTAACGGGTCGTCGTGACCAAATGCATACTATTCGTCAAAAAGACGGTTTGCACCCATTCCCATTCCGTGAAGAAAGCCCATACGATACTTTCAGTGTTGGTCATTCGAGCACCTCAATTTCAGCAGCCTTAGGTATGGCCATTGCTGCAGAAAAAGAAGGTAAAGATCGTAAAACCGTTGCCGTTATTGGCGATGGTGCGATCACTGCTGGTATGGCATTTGAAGCAATGAACCACATGGGTGATGTTAACCCTAACGTGTTAATTATCTTAAACGACAATGAAATGTCGATTTCAGAAAACGTGGGGGCACTCAATAACCACTTTGCCCGAATTTTATCTGGTAGCTTCTACACCAATATTCGTGAAGGCAGTAAAAAGCTCCTTTCTGGTTTACCGCCTGTGAAAGAACTTGCTAGCCGCATGGAAGAGCACCTAAAAGGAATGGTCATTCCGGGTACGTTCTTTGAAGAGTTAGGCCTAAATTACATCGGCCCAATTGATGGTCATGATGTAAATATGTTGGTTGATACCTTACGTAATATGCGTAACCTTAAAGGCCCACAGTTACTACATATTAAAACGCAAAAAGGTAAAGGTTATAAGCCTGCTGAAGCGGATCCAATTGGCTACCACGGTGTACCAAAATTTGATCCGAGCATGTCGAAATTACCAAAATCAAAACCGGGTGCTGCCACATTCTCAAATGTGTTTGGTGACTGGTTATGCGATATGGCAGCCCAAGACGACAAGCTAATGGCAATTACCCCTGCGATGCGTGAAGGTTCAGGCATGGTGCGTTTTTCAAAAGAGTATCCTGCGCAATACTTTGATGTGGCGATTGCTGAACAACATGCTGTAACGCTTGCAGCAGGCCTCGCTTGTGAAGGGTTGAAGCCTGTTGTTGCTATTTATTCAAGCTTTTTACAACGCGCTTACGATCAACTTATCCACGATGTAGCATTACAAAACTTACCTGTTTTATTCGCTATTGACCGTGCAGGTATTGTTGGTGCTGATGGTGAAACTCACCAAGGCGCCTATGACTTAAGTTTTATGCGCTGTATTCCTAATATGATTATTATGGCGCCAAGCGACACTAAAGAGTGCCGCCAAATGCTTTACACTGGCTACCAATGCAATCAACCTGTTGCTGTTCGTTACCCACGTGGTAGTGCCGGCAATTGTGATGTTGAATCAACAATGAGTGCGATTGAAATCGGTAAAGCGCGTAGTATCAAACAAGGTAGTAAAGTGGCCATCTTGTCGTTCGGTACGCTGTTAGAGAGCGCCAAAGTAGCCGCAGATGAGCTAAATGCAACAGTGATTGATATGCGCTTTATCAAACCTCTTGATACTGAAACTATTAATGAGTTACTTAGCAGCCATGATGTCATTGTTACTTTAGAAGACAATGCCATTGCAGGCGGTGCTGGTTCTGCTGTGAATGAATATTTGGCTGCAATCAAAGCCGATGTGACTATCTTAAATTTAGGTATTCCAGATGAGTTCATTAAGCATGGCACACAAGATGAAATGCACGCTGAGATGGGCCTAGATGCCAATGGGATCTTAACTCGCATTAAAGAGTTCATGGCTTAAAAACTATACGCAATTCATTAAAAAGGAGCCTCATGGCTCCTTTTTTATTATTTAAAACCATACACATAAAAAATAACTTACCTATTTTCTATTTTCTTGCATCCAATATCTTTAGCTAGCCGTTTATTCATTGAGGTTAACTCGTGAGCACGTATTTTGTCGTTAAACAATACAGTTTGTTTGTTCACATTTGATGGAATATTTAAAAGGTATAGACAAATGAATACGATTAAAAGTAAAGCTATTAAAGATCAACAACTCGCTAATTCAAAACTATCTAAGGTCATGTTTTCTGCCATTGCTCTTGCTGTGATGCTGGGTATTACAGGGTGTGATGGAGATGATGGTAAAGATGGTGCTATGGGAGCTCAAGGTGCAGCAGGGCAAGACGGTACTAATGGTGTCGATGGCCAAAATGGCGCTGACGGTCAAAATGGCGCTGATGGTATGAATGGCAACGATGGCGCTCCTGGCTTTGCATCAGCAACATTTATATTAGCGAACAATGGCTCTGATAATGCGGGCACTATCAACCTCATTGATCAAAATGCCGCTAAACTCACAACATTTAATACTGGTGCTAATGAAGGTGTTGTTTTCGATAGCTTAGGTAATTTAGTGCAAGCTGCTGATTCTGGAAATGGAGCACTGAGTACCGTATGCCAAGTGTTAAACCGTGCAGATGGCATGTACACCAATAATATTGATCGTACATTAACTGGCACAAACACCACACTTGTAAATCCGAAGGGCATACATATCTCTAATAAATATGGTCTTGTTTTTATTGCTGATTTCAATGCTATGCAAGTAACTGTATTTGGTAAAGAAGCTGCAGGCGATGTAGCACCATTAGCAACAACGGTAACTGATGCAACACCATGGGATCTTACGTACGATGAAAATAATGATCGTCTTTACGTCGCACTAACTAATGGTGATGTTGCTGTTTACGACAGTTATGTAATGGGTGGTTTTGCTGCAACACCAACTCGAACCATTACACCAAGTGATGAAACTGGTACAAAAATCTCAGTCAATATTCATGGTATTGCTTTAGATATGACTAGTAACAAGCTTGTGCTGTCTGATGTAGGTAGTGCATCTGATGCAACAGATGGTGCACTCTTTGTAATTTCAAATGCTGCTCAAGCAGATGGTATGGTAGCGGTTGACCGTCATATAGCAGGCCCAATGTCTATGCTCGGTAACCCTGTGGATATAAGTCTTACTGGCAGCGACTTGCGTGTGGCTGAAAAATCAAATGATGCAGTTTTAGTATTTAGTAATATATTTGCAGGCGAAAGTGGTGATGTATCACCAGATCTCATCACGCCAACAACAAAACCTGAATCAATAACAGAAACCGTTATGCATAATAATATGCAAGATAGCTCTGATAGTATTATGGTTAACATGCCCCTGCTCGGTGTAGCTGTTAGTAGTAACCCAGGAACAGTAGGTCCGACAACAGGTCAAATTAGTCGTTTAAACGCACCTTTAACAGCCGAACTGGCAACGTATAATGCAAATCAAACAATTGAAAGTGTGGCTTTTGATAAGTCTGGCACTAGCTACGCAACATTTGATGATGCAGTTACATCGATGGGTGGTATCGTTATTTCAAACAAGGTTGCAACACAGCGTAACGGCGAAAGTTACGCAACCAACCAAGACAGAACAATCATGGGAGCAAGTACTGGTATTATCTCACCAAAAGGTATTGATATAGCTTCAGATATAGGCATGATTTTTGTTGCTGAATTTAATGCAACAACGCCTGGTGTTCTCATTTTCTCTAGCTGCGCAACAGGTGATGTAAGCCCATTAATGACCCTAACACCCAGTGCTAGTGCACGCCCTTGGGATGTAGACTATGATCCATCAACTGACAGAGCATTTGTTGCACTTACCAATGGCACTATTGCTGTTTTTGATGAAGTGAAAAGCAAGTGGATGTCAGGTATGACAACCATTACAGGTGAAGATCGTTTAATTACCCCTGCATCGGGCGGCACTGCATTTGCTGCACCAACCAATATTCATGGTATTGATTACGACCCATTAAGTGACTCACTAATAGTTTCTGATGTTGGTTCTGCAGCCGATGCCACCGACGGGAAAATTTATGTGATTAATAGTGCCGCTATGGCCAGTGGTTTAACCAATGTAAGTGTAAATATCGCAGGTCCTGCAAGCCAATTAGGTAACCCTGTCGATATTATGTATACGGGTAATGATTTATATGTTGCCGAAAAATCTAATGGCCTAGTTATGCGCTTTGATAATATTTTAAATAGCCCTAGCGGTGACATTGCAGCAACGGTGAGCTACTCCTTTACCGCCCCAGAGTCTGTGGCTATTTTACCAGCTTGGCTTAATCACTAACCATCAAAAGGTGTTTAGGTAACGAACGCCTCTGTTGGCCTCCAATGCCTTATCTAGCTCTAGATAAGGCATTTTTATATCTGCTCACTTGGTTTAGAGAGTATTAACGCATCCAAATTTTAATATCGGCTAAACCATTGGCTTGCAGTGCGCTGAGCTGCTGATCAACATTGTTGCTTTGCTCGAACTCAAAGGCATCTAATTGCTCATCAAAGGTAATGTTTGCTACACCATCGCCACCGCGCTTTTTAACTTGATGCAGTGCGATATCGGCAAGGTTAACTGAGGTTTCCCAACCAATAACTTGGCCACCCAGTAAAGGTAACGGATAAAAAGACCAACCAATCGACGCAGTGATAGTGGTCGACTGCCCATTCGGTAATCTAAATGGGTTTGCTGCAATTGCTTCACATAAATCGGCCACATAATTGTCTATTGCTGTGCGTTTGAAATCACGTAGTAAGAGTAAAAACTCGTCACCACTCCAACGCGCAACATAGTCAGAACCTTGAGTACGGCTATTCAACAAAGTCGCCATTTGCTGTAAACAGCTATCGCCTGCAAGTGGGCCATACGCATCATTAATGCGGCTGAAGTTATCAAAGTTTATTATTAATAGCACTAGCGACTTACCCTGCGCTTGCAATGACTGTGAGTTACGCTGGAAGTGTTCGATATCTTTAGGGAGCTGATCAAACAAGAAGCGACGGCTACGTAAGCCTGTAAGCTCATCTGAGTGACTAACTAGCTTAAGCTGTGAGTTCACTTGGTTAAGCTTATCGTTAGCTTCTCGAAGCTCTACGGTACGTTCTGTTACTAAGCTTTCAAGGGCTAATTGCTTACGTTTCTCTTGCGCTCTAAATACCCAAAACACGAGGTAGAACAGTAAAATAAAGCTGCTGGTGATCAAGAGTCTAAAATAAATAGTCTCATCAAAACGACGCGGCACTACAAAGCTGTACTCGGTACGACGTGCTTTTTGCCAATCTTCACCACGACGCTTTGCTTCAAGTTGGAACAAAAACGACCCCGGCGGTAAGTTGGTATAGATTGCCTCACGACGAGTATTGGCATAACGCCAGTCACTGTCTAAGCCACTTAAACGGTAACGGAACTCGATACTTGAAGGGGCATAATAATCAATCGCGGTATATTTTAACGTTACATCGCGTTCATCAATTTGTAGCTCAGGCTTATTACCTAAAGTTGCGGTACTTAAATGACGAAGCGGCGTGATCAAGCTTTCAATGCGAGGCTTAAGTGCTTGTACACCAAACAGCTCAACGCTCTTTGGTATTTCTACCACACCTTGCAGACTTGGGTACCAAATAGAGTTGCCTGTGTCTGCTACAGCATCATGGCCAAGGCCAGCACAACATTGACTGGCTTTACCATCAAGTTGACGGTCAAACGATGAGATCACTTGTTCTACTTTTAAACTTTCGATATCAGTACCAAACTGCTCTACAGGCATACGGTATACGCCTTTCATAGTACTGACCCAAATACGTTTTAATTGCTTGTCGTAAACTAGACTGAAAATAGAGCCATACGGTAGACCATCGGTGGCATCTAACTGACGCCACTGGCCTTTGGTACTGCGATAAAATAAGCCATCGTTAAGTGAACCAATTAATATTCCCACTCCTTCGATATTCAAAATACTGGTGACGTAAGCACTTTCTAAACTAGTTTGGTCGCCAATTTTTTCAATCCCGCGGTCGGTAAAGTAATAAGCTCCTTTACTGGTACCTATTAAGCCAAAATTCTGCTCATCATGAACATAAGTAATAAATTTGCTGCTTAAGAAGGCATTGTATGCAAAAGGTGTTAAACCACCATAACTTAAGCGGTACATACCGCGGCCAGTACCGAGCCAAAATCCACCTTTGCTAGAACGGCTTATTGCAAATACTGGGTTATCGCGCAGCGCTCGCCCAGGCACCGTATACAGGTTTTGGTTTTCGTAATAAAACACACCGCGGCCTGTTGCGATGTACAAACGATCACCATCAAATTGTAAGTCGTGCACTGCTGCTCGACCAAACTGATTACTCGGAATTTGATTTACAAAATTCTTGTTGTAGTCGAAGTAGCCAACACCGCTACGGTTAGCCACCCATAATTTGCCATCAGGTGCCTGGCTAATCGCCATCACCGCTTCGGTCATATTTGAGATAGCTGAGTGACGTTCAATACGCCCTTCGTGAGCAAGCCATAAGCCTTCACTGAAGCTTGCCAGCCAAATGTTATTTTGATTGTCACGGAAAATATCGGCAAACCAAATGCTTTGATCGAGCTGGCTAGGTTCAACCCATTGCCAATCTCCTGAATTATTACGGAATAATAAGCGTCCATAAGTAGAGATCCATAGCGCGCCATCGGAGTCGCTCATAAACTTATAAACGGCAGAGTTACTGGCATTTGGCAATGGGAATGGACGCAGCTCGTCATCTAAATCAAGAAAGTAGGCACCAAGCTCTGAGGCAAGATACAAGTTACCTTCAAGCCACGCCATGTCATGAATAATGGTTTGCGCTAATCGTTCAGGTAGTGAAACCTTGGCAGTCAGCTCTAATCGTAATTTCGCAAAATCAGAAGAGGTATTAGTTAAACGCAATAAGTGACGCTCATTAACCAGCCAAATGCCTTCTGGCGACAATGCCATTTGACTCACCGAACCCACAATTTGCGTAATAGCAGTGGCATTCGAGACCGGTACAATTAACGCGGAGTTTTGATTGAGTGTGACTTGATTTCGAGCAACATAATAAAGGCCATTCGCTGCAATCCAGATACTGCCTTTGGAATCTTCGAGAATATCGCGCACCGGACCTTTAACGTTAAAGGTTTGCGACATCATGGTTTTAGGATCAAGTGTTACTAAACCATTCTTGGTACCAACCCAAAGTAACCCTGTGCTATCGACTAGTAATTTATTGATACCATTACTTGGCAGGAAGTCGCTGTTTTGCGTATTGAAGTTAGTGAACGTATTACCATCAAAGCGGCTTAAGCCAAACTGAGTACCCAGCCACATATAGCCTTGCTCATCTTGAGCAATACTTTTTAATGATTGCGATGGCAAGCCATTTTGGATGTTCCACTGTTTGACGACATAGTCAGTAATAGATGCAAACGCAGGCATGCTGCAAAGCATCAACAAACAGACAACTAGAAATCGCATCATATACTTGCCACCAAGTAACACTTAACTCATCGTTTAAAAAGGCAAATAGCCTGCTTTAAACAAGGCTTGAACACAAATTAATGAAAAAATACCTGCTAAAATATCATCAGCCATGATGCCCAAGCCCCCATGTAAACGTCTATCTAAAATTCTGATAGGACCTGGTTTAGCGATATCAAAAAAGCGGAACAATAAAAAACCAACCAACAGTGACTGCCAACTCAGTGCAGCACCAATCATGGTGATATAATAACCAGCAACTTCATCCCAAACAATGGCTGGATGATCATGCACACCTAAGTCATCTGCTGTTTTACCACATGCCCAAATACCAAACACGCTGATCACGACAGCAAATACAATTTGTAACCAAAGCGGAAAATACATTGTGGTGAAAATAAATGGCAAGGCAGCAAAGGTACCAAAGGTGCCTGGCGCTTTAGGGGCAAGGCCTAAGCCAAAACCCAGACCAAAAAATTGGTGTGGGCGTTTTAAATTGAATAAACGGTTACTGCTCAAACCGGCTCCTTTGTAAAGTGCTGAAAGCCTTTTCCTTGGTAGTTAAACTTTTCGCCGTCAAGCAATAGCTCAATCTCACCTTCGCCACTTTTAATTTGACCTACACAGCTTGCTTCTACACCATATTGGCGCAGTTTCATATCAACCATGCTTTTATTGCTTTCTGGCACAGTAAACAGCAACTCATAGTCGTCACCGTAATTTAAGATATAGTCAAATTGCTCAGCACGTGGAATCGACGAATTTAATGCATCAGAAACAGGCACTTTATCAACATTGATCACCGCACTAACTTGCGATAGCGCTAAAATATGGCCTAAATCAGCTAATAAGCCATCGGAGATATCAATTGCTGAAGAGGCTGCGCCTCGCAAAACTTGCCCCGCTGCTACACGTGGCGTCGGATAATCAAAACGATTATTTAAATAGCTTAAGTGTTCAGGGGCGATATCGAGGCCTTGTTTACGGGCTTCAATGGCTACACCAGCATCACCTAATGGACCTGTTACATAAATCCAATCGCCAACTTTAGCACCGCTACGGCGCAGTGCTTTGCCTTCAGGCACGATGCCTTTAGCACAAATCGTAATAGTTAAAGGGCCTTGAGTGGTATCACCACCAATGATTTGCACATTGAAGTACTCTGCAATTTCATGCATGCCTTCAGTGAACTCTTCAAGCCACTCTATATTTGCTTCAGGCAAAGTTAGGCCTACCGAAATCCACGTAGGTTCAGCGCCCATTGCCGCAAGATCACTTAAGTTAACAGCTAAAGCTCGATGCCCAAGAGCACGCGCAGAGATGTCATCAAAAAAGTGTACGCCCGCAACTAAAGTATCTGTTGTTACCGCCAATTGACAGTTTTCAGGCACAGTTACTAAGGCACAATCGTCACCAATACCTAGGTTCACATCACGGCGAATAATGCCACGGCCCTTAAAGTAACGATTGATTAATTCAAATTCCTTCATACACAAAAAAGCCGGCCCAAGCCGGCTCTCCTTTACGGGGTTACTTACTTACGCAGTTCTTTCACTGCTTTATCAAGTACACCGTTGACAAATTTATGGCTGTCTTCAGCACCAAACATCTTAGCCAACTCAATGCCTTCATTGATTGCCACTTTGTAAGGTACGTCTTCACGGAATTTCAGCTCATAGCCAGACAGACGTAAAATTGCTTTTTCGACCATGTCTAACTCATCAGCTGGGCGTGCTAAATGTGGTGCAACGATTTCATCTAATTGCTTACAGTTAACAACAACACCGCGTGCTAGGTCTTTGAAATATTCGACGTCGATCTTAGTCACATCATTTTCAATTAACATTTGCTGTTCAATATCAGCAATTGGGTTACCGCTTAACTGCCAAGAGTATACGGCTTGAAGTGCTAAGATACGTGCTTTACGTCTTGCTGCTGGTTTCACAGAGATTCCTTAA
Organism: Pseudoalteromonas sp. PA2MD11; assembly: GCF_017808125.1. NCBI lineage: Bacteria > Pseudomonadati > Pseudomonadota > Gammaproteobacteria > Alteromonadales > Pseudoalteromonadaceae > Pseudoalteromonas > Pseudoalteromonas sp. PA2MD11. The sequence goes on along the minus strand of NZ_JADKNF010000005.1, from coordinate 247,615 downwards.
ACTTAAATTTTGTCTAACACATTAACCATTTCAAGCGCACCTAAAGCAGCTTCGCCGCCTTTATTACCCATTTTGGTACCTGCGCGCTCAATTGCTTGCTCAATGCTTTCAGTGGTTAATACGCCAAATGCAACCGGGATATCGTACTCAAGAGATACTTGCGCAAGACCTTTGTTTGATTCGCCAGCGACTAAATCAAAGTGTGGCGTACCACCTCTGATCACGACACCTAGAGCGATGATTGCATCGTGTTCTTTCTTTGCTGCAACGCGTTTCGCTGCTAAAGGTAATTCAACGGCACCTGGTACGTAAACAACAGTAATGTCGTCTTCAGAAACACCACCTGTGCGCTTAAGCTCATCAACAGCACCTGCTAATAGGCTGCTACCAATAAAGTCATTAAAGCGAGAAATGACAATGGCAAATTTTTTGCCCGGTGCGTATTTGTTACCTTCAATAATTTTCATTTAATAACCCTAAAAAATAAGTTTAAGCGGTTGCGATTGCGCAAAAATTACGGCGCATAATACCACAAAAATATAAAAGTAGCCTAGTAAATCTATTTTCCCAAATTAAGAGCGAGGCTCAACATAGTCAACCACTTCTAAGTGGAAACCAGATAGCGCGTGGTACTTCTTAGGACGGCTCATTAAGCGCATCTTTTCAATACCTAAATCAGCTAAAATCTGCGAGCCCACACCCACAGTACGCGATGTACCTTGGAATTTACGATGACTGACATTTTCGCCCGCATCTTCAGCAGCAAACGCTTTAACAGTGGCTTCTAAGTCTTCAGTTGATTCTTGTTTACCTAAAATAACCAGCACGCCGTTGTGCTCAGCGATATAAGCCATTGCATCTGATAAGCCCCAGCTACGATCAGCACTTCTATCTGATAATAGAATGTCGTTAAAAGTGCTTTGTAAGTGAACACGTACTAGCGTAGGTTCATCTTTCGATACTTCACCTTTTTGTAAAACATAGTGAAGCTGACCATCAATGGTGTCTTTGTAGGTCACTAAATCAAACTCACCGTGTTCTGTTGGCAGTTTACATTTTGCAACACGCTCAATGGTGGTTTCGTTTAGGTTTCGGTATTCGATTAAATCAGCAATAGTGCCAATCTTTAAGTCATGCTCTTTAGCAAATACTTCAAGATCTGGGCGACGGGCCATAGTGCCATCTGCATTTAGAATTTCAACAATCACAGATGAAGGTTCAAGACCTGCTAAACGTGCTAAATCACAACCCGCTTCAGTATGACCAGCACGTGTTAACACGCCACCAGGCTGCGCCATAATTGGGAAAATATGCCCTGGCTGTACGATATCGCTCGGTACGGCACCTTTAGCGATTGCGGCTTGTACGGTACGTGCGCGGTCGGCTGCTGAAATACCTGTAGTTACGCCTTTCGCCGCTTCAATCGACATAGTGAAGTTAGTTGAAAAAGCTGCACCGTTATTTTTAACCATCAGTGGTAATTCTAACTGCTGACAACGCTCTTGTGTCATTGTTAAACAAATTAAACCACGGCCGTGTGTTGCCATAAAGTTGATGGCATCAGCACTGATATGTTCTGCCGCGATAATTAAATCGCCTTCATTTTCTCGGTCTTCATCGTCCATTAAAATAACCATTTTACCGGCTTTAATGTCATCGATAATTTCTTGCGCGCTGTGTAAATTCATAATGTGCCCATGAGAGTATGATTAATAGTGACGTATCTTTGCTTACTTAATAAAGCCAGCTTGTGCGAGCAAGCTCATTGATATGTCTGAACGGGAAGGTTGTTCAGCCCCTGTAATTAGGCGCTCTAAATAGCGAGCAATCTGGTCAACTTCTAAGTTCACCTGAGTACCCACCTGAAATTCTGCAATCGTTGTTTGCTCAGCAGTATGTGGAACAATCGTCAGCTTAAAGCGATTTTGCTCAACCTCGTTGACGGTTAGGCTAATGCCATCAATACACACCGAGCCTTTGTACGGAATGTACTTCATTAAATCATTGTCAGTACTTAACCAATACTCAGTTGCACGAGCATTAGGACTAATACTTTCGACAGTCGCAATACCATCAACATGGCCTGACACTAAGTGCCCACCTAGGCGAGAAACCGGTTGCATAGCTTTTTCGAGGTTAACTGTTTGCCCTTTTTTATAATGTGCAAACCCAGTTAAGCTAATTGTTTCGTTTGATAAGTCAGCACTAAAACCATCGCTATGTTTAGCGACAACCGTTAAACACACACCATTGGTGGCAATACTGTCACCGAGCTTGACGTCTTCCATATCCAAATTAGCGCTTTGAATACGAATAGCTAGATCACCTTGTTTTTGTGATAGTTCAACGATTTTACCTGTTGCTTCAATAATTCCAGTAAACATAGTGCTACTCTTTATTTTCAATTTTTGTGGCTTGCTTTGCTTTTGTCGCTGTTAAGCGAATATCGTCGCCAATCATCACTGTATCAGTAAAGGTCAGTTCAGTGATATCACTCATCATGGTGACTTCTGCAAAGTTTAGTAAGCTTTTGCCCATATCACCTATTAACTTAGGGGCAATATAAACAATGTATTCGTCAATTAAATCTTGCTCGGCAAACACCCCTGCAAGGGTTGCTCCCGCTTCGAGCCAAATATGATTAAATTGCAGTTCAGCAAGACGCTTTAAAACCGCCGATAAATCAACTTTATTGTTAACTGCTGGCACCACTTCGTGTTTAACAAAGTGAGGCCACTTGGTGTGATTATCAAGCGAAGTGGTAAAAATTATTACCGGGCTCTCGATGCTGAATAACGAAAGCTCAGGCGTTAACCTGTTTTGTGAGTCAATAATGATTCGGGTTGGTTGGCGCAAAGGCAACGAGGTTGGCATGGTAAATGGCAACTCATCAATACGGACATTAAGTTTTGCATTATCAGTAATAACGGTGTCTGCACCGGTTAAGATAGCGCAGCTTTGCGCACGAAATGCTTGCACATCTTGGCGCGCTTGAGGGCCTGTTATCCATTTACTTTGGCCATTATTGAGTGCGGTTTTACCATCTAAACTGCACGCCATTTTACAGGTTACATATGGCAACCCTGTTTCCATACGCTTTAAAAAGCCTTTGTTTAAATCGCGCGCTTGTTGCTCAAGTAAGCCAGATGCCACACTAATACCAGCGTCAGCTAATATCTGCAGGCCTCGACCACTTACCGCAGGGTTTGGGTCAACCATAGCAGCAATCACCTTGCTTACACCCGCAGCTTTTAAACCTTCGGCACAAGGCGGAGTGCGTCCATAATGACTACAAGGCTCTAAAGTGACATAGGCAGTGGCGCCCTTTGCTTTATCGCCAGCTACAGCCAAGGCATTCACTTCAGCATGGCCCTGCCCTGCGATTTGATGAAACCCTTCACCGACTATTTCGTCATCTTTAACCAGTACACAGCCAACATTCGGGTTTGGCGTGGTAGTAAAACGGCCGTGTTTAGCAAGCTCAATGGCACGCGCCATGTAAACAGTATCAAGTTCTGTAAACGACATGATTAATCACCTAAACGAGCGATTTCTTCTCCAAACTCGCGAATGTCTTCAAATGAACGATAAACCGATGCAAAGCGCACATAGGCTACTTTGTCGAGTTTTTTCAGCGACTCCATGATGCATTCGCCAATTAAATGGCTAGAGATTTCACGCTCACCGGTAGCACGAAGTTGAGATTTAATGATGTTAACGACTTCGTCGACCTGCTCAGTGCTCACTGGGCGTTTCTCTAAAGCGCGATGCAAGCCATTCAGTAACTTGTCTTCGTTAAATGGTTCGCGGCTACCGTCTTGCTTGATGACTCTTGGCATCACAAGTTCAGCGCCTTCAAAGGTGGTAAAGCGCTCATGGCATTCGTTACATTCACGTCGACGTCTCACTTGGTGACCACCGCCAACAAGTCGAGAATCAATTACTTTAGTATCTTTTGCGGTGCAAAAAGGGCAATGCATAGGGTTCTAGTTCCGTTTATAAAAAACAAAAAGGCCGCTTAGTAAGCGGCCTTTATGATAGCAAAAAACAACGCTATTGTTATCTTAATTACGGTTTAACCAGTAATTAAGCGTAAACTGGTAATTTTTTACAGATAGCTTTAACTTTCTCTTTTACTTCTGCTTGAACAGACTCATCGTTGATGTTGTCTAGTACGTCACAGATCCAGCCAGCAAGCTCTTTTGACTCAGCTTCTTTGAAACCACGGCGCGTAATAGCCGGAGAACCAATACGAAGACCTGACGTTACAAACGGTGAACGTGGGTCGTTTGGTACTGAGTTTTTGTTAACAGTGATGTTTGCGTTACCTAGTGCCGCGTCAGCATCTTTACCTGTGATATCTTTGTCGATTAGGTCAAGAAGGAATAAGTGGTTGTCTGTTTTACCAGAAACAACTTTGTAGCCACGCTCTTGCAGTACTTCAACCATAGCTTGAGCGTTCTTAACAACTTGTGCTTGGTACGCTTTGAATTCTGGTTGTAATGCTTCTTTGAAAGCAACCGCTTTAGCAGCGATGATGTGGCATAAAGGACCACCTTGACCGCCAGGGAATACAGCGCTGTTTAGCTTTTTGTAGATCTCTTCATCACCACATGCAGAAACGATTAGACCGCCACGAGGACCCGCTAATGTTTTGTGAGTTGTTGTTGTAACAACGTGTGCGTGAGGAATTGGGCTTGGGTATACACCCGCTGCGATAAGACCAGCAACGTGAGCCATATCTACAAATAAGTATGCGCCTACTTTATCAGCGATTTCACGGAATTTAGCCCAGTCAACAACGCCTGAGTATGCAGAGAAACCAGCGATGATCATTTTTGGCTTGTGCTCTAATGCAAGCGCTTCAACTTGAGCATAATCAATTTCGCCTGTTTCGTCGTTTAGGCCGTATTGAATTGCATTGTACGTTTTACCAGAAAAGTTAACGTGTGAACCGTGAGTTAAGTGACCACCATGAGCTAAGCTCATACCTAGTACTGTATCGTGCGGCTGAAGAAGTGCTTGGAAAACAGCTGCGTTTGCTTGTGAGCCCGCATGCGGTTGAACGTTAGCGTAATCTGTGCCGAATAATTCGTTTGCACGGTCAATTGCTAATTGCTCAACAACATCAACATGCTCACAACCGCCATAGTAACGTTTGCCTGGGTAACCTTCAGCGTATTTGTTGGTAAGCTGAGAACCCTGCGCTTCAAGTACGCGTGGGCTACAATAGTTTTCAGACGCGATCAGTTCGATATGCTCTTCTTGACGAGCCGTCTCTTTAGTGATGGCTGCAAATAACTCTGGATCGAAATCCGAAATATTCATGCTACGTTCTAACATGGGGTCTCCTAAGGCAACGTGTATGGTGTTTTTTAAAGGCTGTATTGTACGCTTAAAACGCACTTTTGCCTATCTTGTAAAGATGAACATATTTAAACAGGGATTGAATTTATTTCACAGTGTTTTAATAATGATATTTTTTTATTGATACATAATAAAAATTTATAGATTTAAAATATTTCATAGATATTTAAAATGTTATTTCAACGAAAAACCGCCCGATTAAATTGCGTTTTTATAGGGACAAACTAAGCTTATAGGACTAGTCAATATCAAGGATGGTATAAGTACATGTTAGCTAAACCAATATACGAATTAGTCCCCTACGGATATTTTTTTCTTGGCATAAGCTGTATCGCATTGGCAAATAATTATGTGCCAACTCTCATCGGTGTAATCTTATTTTTATTAGGTGCTAATATTTGGCGGATGCGTTCAGAAGCCAGAAGAACCGATCATTCAAGCCAACGTGTTAAACAAAAAAAACGTCGCTATTACTATGAATTTAAACCTTTTATCATTTTTATTTCGGCTTTCACCTTAATGCAATGGACGCAAAATGAGCTCGTCTCGGTGATCAGCATTTTGCTATGTATCGCGGCCGGGGTCATCCTAAGCATGAGGATTTTAAACCGACATAGTCATTCGTTACTTCATTAGAGACTTCATTAGAGACTTCATTAAAAGGCTGTATTAAAAAGAGCGGCTTAGCCGCTCTTTATACCTTTATAAAGCACTAAGCTAATTTATTTAACAGCTCAGTTCGAAGCAATTGATAATCAAATTTAATATCTTCGGCCAAACATTGCTTCGCTAATGCATCTGCTAGTGGTTTCGGCATAGGCAATTCGATGTCTAAAATTTGCTCTACGCTGTCTTTGAATTTAGCTGGGTGTGCAGTCGCTAAAAAGATACCTGCACTGCCATCAGCTAGATTTTCTTTCAAGCCCTGATAAGCAATTGCAGTATGAGGCTCTGCGATGTAACCTGTTTGATGAATTTTTTTCATCACTTCTTTTGTTTCTTCTTCACCAACACAGCTCGAATAAAAGTCATCATAGCTAAACCATTCGTTATCTAGCATGAATTGCACACGTGGCCAGTTATTCGGTTTACTCACATCCATAGCGTTCGATAGTGACTCAAGCGTATCATTCGGTGCCCACTCTTTATTTTGTAAGAAACGTGGCACCGTGTCGTTTTGGTTAGTTGTAGCGCTTAATTTCGCTACTGGCATACCAAGCACAGCACCGATCATCGCGGCACACACATTACCAAAGTTACCACTTGGGACTGAGATATGCGCTTTACTACGCTGCTCTTTTGGTAATTGAGCAATCGCTTCAAAGTAATAGCAAACCTGTGCAACTAAACGACTGATGTTGATTGAGTTAGCAGAGTTTAGACCTAGCTTTTGTTTAACTTCGTCGTCTAAAAAGGCTTGCTTTACCATACTTTGGCAATCATCAAAGCTACCATCAACCGCATAGCAGTGAATGTTATTGCCTAACGTTGTGAATAGCTTTTGCTGCGCTAATGAAATTTTACCTTTCGGGTATAAGATCACGACATCGATATTTGGCTTATTATAAAATGCATGGGCAACTGCAGCCCCTGTATCGCCTGATGTAGCCGTTAAAATCGTGACTTTTTCACCCTGATTAAATTGCGCAAGACACTCAGCCATAAAACGGCCACCAAAGTCTTTAAACGCAAGCGTTGGGCCATGAAATAATTCAAGGCAATAAATATCTTTTTCTACTTCAACTAATTTCACATCAAAGTTAAACGCATTTTGCACCATCTGTGCAACGGTATCGGCAGGAAGCTCGTCACCAATCAGGTGCGATAAAATCTTACTGCTACGGCTCACAAAGTCTAAATCAAGTAACTTATCAATGTCTTGAATTGGTGTAAGGCTATTAGGGAAGAATACACCTTGATTACGCCCTAAACCCGTTTTTACCGCTTCAACAAACGACACCTGTTGTGTTTCATCTTTTAAATTATGTAATTGCATGTTTATTCCTTAAATTCTTTAAAGCTGTCGTGTGCCAAGCTGATCAAGTTGGCAGATGTGGCAGAAGCCCTGCTCATTGATGTAATTATCATTCAGCCAAGCTGCACACTGCTTAGCAGCTTCCAGGCTCTTACACACGGTAAATAATGTTGGGCCCGCACCAGAAATGCTGACAATCTCTGCACCAAGCTCTGGCAAGGCACTCTTTGCTTCGGCAAAGCCTTGAATGAGCGGTGCGCGATGTGGCTCAGCGATTTCATCACTCATAATGGAAAGCGCTGCGTCAAAGCGACCTGTAAGCAATAAGCTGCTAAATGCAGAAAGTCGTTGTGCGAACTCAACACTGTCGTGCATTGATAATTGCGTTGGCAAGACCGAACGCGCTTTTGCGGTATTCAGTGAAAATCCCGGAAAAGCCGCTACGTAATACCATTGATTATCAACAGGTAACGAAATTGACTTGTTCGGAATGAGTTCACCAGTTAATTGCAAGCCACCTAAATAACATGGTGTGATGTTATCGTAATGACGACCGCCACTAACAATGGCTTCAAAATCAGCCATCAACTCGATAAGTTGCTCTTGAGATAAGTTGGTTTCAGCGAACTTATCAAGGGCTGCAAACGCAGCCACCACAGAACAGGCACTCGAACCTAAACCTGAACCAATTGGTAGGTTCTTTTTAAGCTCAAGTTTTACCGCTGGCATAGTCGGTGCAACGTGTTCTTTAAAATGAATTAAACATTGATAAGCCAAGTTTTCTTCAGCATTAGCAGGCAGTTTGTGGGCATAGTCGCCAGAGCAGACAAAAGTATCTTGCTCAGCGGCACTCACCTCTACAACATCGCCTAATAAGGTGCCATCGATTGGTGCTAGCGCAGCACCTAACGCATCAAAGCCGACAGCAAAATTCCCGATTGAAGCGGGTGCATATACACGGATCATGACCAGCTCCTAACGTGTTAACGTTTTTAAAATGTCGGCAAATACGCCTGCAGCCGTTACTTCAGCACCTGCGCCATAACCACGAATAACAAACGGACGAGGTTGATAATATTGACTTAAGATGGCCAGTGCATTTTCACCGTCACGGATATCATAAAGAGCATGGCTACTATCTACGGCTTCAATGCCTACTTTACATTGACCGTTTTCAATAGTACCCACATAACGAAGTACTTTACCTTCGCTTGCAGCACTTTGTATACGGTCGTTAAACTGTGCATCAAGTGATGGTAGTTTTGCCATGAAATCTGCTACAGAATCACCTTCTGCAAACCCTTTTGGTAAAACAGATTCAACTTCGATATCGCTTAGTTCTAACTCAAGACCCGATTCACGGGCAATGATCAGTAGTTTTCGAGCAACATCAGTGCCTGATAAATCATCACGCGGATCTGGTTCTGTAAAACCACTTTCTTTTGCTTTTAACGTGGCTTCGCTAAGTGATAAACCATCTTGTAGCGCACCAAACATATACGATAATGAACCCGACAAGATACCGCTGAACTTAATAAGTTCATCACCGGCACCAAAGAGTGATTTCAGGTTATCAAGTACTGGTAAGCCTGCACCTACATTTGTTTCGTATAAAAACTTACGATTATTCTTCTGTGTCGCTGCAACTAAATCTTGGTAGTAAGCATACGAGCTAGTATTGGCCTTTTTGTTTGCCGCAACAACGTGGAAACCGGCATTCAAGAAATCAACATATTGCCCAGCAAGCTTATCGGCTGAGCTACAATCTACGATCACAGGGTTAATTAAATGGTTTTGTTTAACAAATTGCTCGACCAAATTTAAATCAAATGCCTGCTCTGACACGGCTAATTTGTCTTGCCAGCCATCAAAAGCAATGCCTTCGCTATCTAGATAAAGCTGCCTTGAATTAGCAACACCGTACAAGTTCAGTTTAATATTACGTTTTTCAAGCCATGCTTGTTGACGCTTTAACTGCTGGATAAGTTCTTGACCTACTAAGCCACAGCCGAGTAAAAACACATCGATTGAAGGAATGTGAGTAAAGAAGTTCTCATGGCACACTTTCACTGCGTCGTTGCATAGTTCACCATCGATAACCGCTGAAATAGCACTCTCAGTCGAGTCTTGTGCAATAGCAACAATGTTAACCTGCGCTTGAGCTAATGAAGCAAAGAACTTAGCTGCTAAGCCTTTGTGCGCACGCATGTTATCACCAACTAGGGTTACAATCGCAAGGTTACGCTGTACTTGAACTGGTTCGATTAAACCGGCTTGTGATTCTAATTCGAAAGCAGTTTGTAATGCTTCTAGAGCAAGTGATAGGTCGCTCTCATGCACACAGAAACTGATACTAAATTCACACGAAGATTGTGTGATTAGTACAATTGACACATTGTCATGCGCCAATGCATTAAATACTTTTGATGCCATACCCACTTTGCCTTTCATACCTGGGCCAGACACCGTTAACATAGCGAGGTTTTGTAAACTTGATAGCGCTTTAACAGGCTCGTTCGACACACTGTCGTTACTGATCACTGAACCTTCAGCGCGTGGGTTATGAGTATTTTTGATCTCGCACGGCACACCAGCTTTAGCACAAGGTAAAATCGTTTTCGGGTGTAATACTTTCGCACCAAAGTAAGACAGCTCCATTGCTTCTTTATAAGATAACGAATCAACCTTAGATGCTTTTTTGATATAACGCGGGTCAGCATTGTAAACACCGTCAACATCAGTCCAGATCTGGCATACATCAGCTTCTAAACATGCCGCAGCTATTGCTGCTGAGTAATCTGAACCATTGCGACCAAGTGTTGTTAGTTCCCCCTGCTCATTGGCAGCAGTGAAACCCGGCATAATATAAATAGTGCTCGGTGCTGCTTTTAATGCAGCTTGAAAACGTAACTTACTTGCAGTCAAGTCAGCTTCAGCATCAATGTAGCCACCTACAGATGCAATACAGTCTGTTGCTTCTAAATAACGAGCATTACTTTCGTTAAGCATACACTCCATTAAGGCAACACTAACGCGCTCACCAAAACTAATTGCATAAGCACGTACTTGGTCTGGGCAACACTTCAAAAGTGCAACACCATCCAGTTTATTCTTAAGTTCGTTTAAATCAGGCCAATTCACTACCTGACCAAAGTCAGCTTCAACAGCAGCTTTTAATTGTTCACAGCGCGCAACCAATGCTTGCCATAACTCACTAAAATCTTGCCCCTGCTCTGCAGCGCTTGCTAATGCAACTAATGAATCTGTCATGCCACCTGGTGCTGACAGCACTAACAGCATTTCATCGCGTAGTTCTTCTTTGACTAACTGAGCTACCTGTTGCAAACATGCGTAGTCGGCCAAGGACGACCCACCAAATTTTAATACTCGCATTATTTATGTTTCCTCATTCCATAAACGAAAAAGGCCTGTGTTCTAGTGAACACAGGCCTATAAATTTGTTGCACCGACCTATGCCACTATCCCGTAAGGATGATGGTTGTAATAATAATGGTCGTTGCGTGATTAAATGTTTTCATAGCCTTTAGACTGCCTTAAATGTAGCCAAGCTGTCAACCCTTAAAGAAAAGATAAATTATGCACTTTTGTTATACAAAAGATTAATGAATACCAAATTTATGCAAAGTTGCTTTCAGTCGAACAATATCTATCGGCTTATCGATGAAATCAATGGCTCCCAAACTAGCTACTTTTTGCTTCATTTGCGCTTGAATATCAGCTGAAATAACTATAACAAAGCACTCTATTTTCTCTGCTTTGATCGTTTCAAGTACAGCAACACCATCTAGCTCTGGCATAGTTAAATCCAAACACAATAGATCAAAGTTTTGCTCGCGTAGTAAAGCAAGTGCTTCTCGACCATTGGTTGCTTGTTGAATATCAGCACTTAAACAGTTACCTAAGCACCGAACTACTTGTTTGCGAGCTATACTTGAATCATCACAAACCAGTATTGAAAAATTAGGGTTATTCATGAATATAAAATCTTCGCTGTAGCAAATACAACATCTAAAAAGGCTAAAGTAAAAGACGAGCGAAATTTATAACACACTTTTATTGGTGCAGTAAGGTTAAGTTTTTTTAAAAAATAGTAACAATTTATAAATACTCCAGTAAAAAAGGATTTATTTATTTATTTTTAACCGTTTATTAGCTAACTTTAGAACTAATTGAATGTATTACAAATGTAACCAAGGAGCTATGGGTATTCTATGTTACAGAAAAGCCTATCAAAAGAATTGTTAACAAATGTGCTCTCGGTCTACTTCTTACTCACTTTTGTAGTGACCTGTGGGCAGGTTATTGCTGAATATGTAAACACTAAAGATTACATTCGTGACGAATTAACCACTTTACAAAAAACATTTAGCCGTAGTTTAACCCGTGCAATTTGGGAACTTAACGATAAACAAACCATCACAACAGCTGAAGGCTTACTCGCAATCCCTATGATCGAAGGCATTATTGTGCGCGATGATAGTGGCGAGGTACTCTCACAATTAGGTCGCTCATTAGATATTCACGAGCTATATAGCCAGCAGTTAGTGCAAGAAGAAGCGATAATCGAAGATACACCATCCGGTTTATTCGGCTATACATTTCCGCTTATTTTTGAGTTTTCGGGTAAAACAACTCAAGTAGGCGATGTAACCTTATTCTCAAGCCGAGAAGTGGTATTTAGCCGCATCATGATCTCTATTTATTTTCTAATCGGTAACGCAATGATCAAAACCACCTTTTTGATCATACTTTTCTTACTAGCATTTAGAAAACGCTTAACTGAACCACTTGCGCAATTTACAGAACAAATTGAAGATCTTGAACTAAACGATTTAGAAGGCCGCCATATCGAGATCCACACAACTGAACACAACGAATTAAAAGTAATGGAAGAATCTTTTAACCGTTTAATAGATAAAGTTGTTCTCTACCGAGAAGAGCTGGAACATACTCAGAAAGAGCTTGTACTTAGTAATGAAAAACTCGACCAACATAATTTACAGTTAGAGCAAGAAGTCGCGCGCAAAACATCTAACCTTAGCCAAGCGATGATGGATTTGCAGCAACAGAAATATGAATTAGAAAAACAAAAGCTAACACTGACTGAAGAGATAGACCTTCGTAAACAAACTGAACAAGAACTCATAACCAAGCAAACTGAGTTACAGCGCTATGTTGATGAGTTGAACTTAGCACAGGAGCGCCTAGTCGGCTCCGAGAAAATGGCTGCTTTAGGTGGTTTAGTTGCAGGTATTACCCATGATGTAAACACACCAATCGGGATTGGTGTGACTGCGACTTCATTTTTACAAGAACGTTTAGATCAGATTGAAGCGGCATACAAAGAAAAAACCCTATCACCAAAAGCGCTTGAAGAGTTTATTAATGACGCCAAGCAAAGCACTAGCTTACTTACTAGTAATTTAGACCGTGCATCAGAGTTGGTTGCAAGCTTCAAGCAAATTGCAGTCGATCAAGCCAGTGAAGCGGTACGTACTATTAATTTCAAAGAGTATTTAGGTGAAGTGATCCGCTCTTTACATCCAAAACTAAAGAAAACATCTCATCATATCAATTTAGATTGCCCTGAAGATTTAACACTCAACCTGCCTGCAGGCGCTATTAGCCAAATTTTTACAAACTTGATCATGAACGCGCTTATTCATGGCTTTGAAGGCATTGAAAGTGGCATCATAGATATCATAATTAAAGACGAAGAAGATGAAGTCGTTATCGACTTTAAAGATAATGGTAATGGTGTATCCGAACATCAGCTAGAAAAACTGTTTGACCCGTTCTTCACAACCAAGCGTGATCAGGGTGGCAGTGGGTTAGGTACTCATATCACTTTAAACTTAGTGAAGCAAACCCTTGGCGGTGATATAGAAGTAACAAGCGAAGTTGGAAAAGGCTTGCATTACCATATTAGTTTCCCAAAAAACATGCCTAAACCGCTCTCAATGTTTAACTCATAAGCAATTCGTACTGATGGCGAAATGATTCATTTCGGCATCAGTTTTTTATTGTTATGATTGGGCAAATTTATTGAAAGGATTAGCCTAATTATGTGGTTTAGTAACCTTATCTGCTACCGTTTTAAACAAGACGTTTCATACTCTCAAGAAGACTTCGACAAAGCCCTAGAACAAGATCTGTTCCGCTCATGTACAGGCCAAGAGCTTTCAACATTTGGTTGGACAAAAGCCTTTGGTAAGCATGGTCAAACTCTATCTCACTTCTCTCAAGACAGCATTCTAGTATGCGCTAAGCGTGAAGAAAAAGTACTGCCTGCGGCCGTTATCAACGAATTGGTTGCAGAGAAAGTTGAGCAAATCGAAGCGGAAGAAAACCGTCCGGTAAAGAAAAAAGAAAAAGACGAACTAAAAGAAAATATTCTGCACACTTTACTGCCTCAAGCATTTAAAAAGTCGAGCCTACAGTTTGCGTTTATTGACCAAAAGAATGGCTGGGTTGTGGTTAACAGCGCAAGCTTTAATAAAGCAGAAGAGCTTTTAGCTCTACTTCGTAAATCACTTGGCACGCTACCTGTCGTACCTGCATTTGCTAATTATGATTTAGATGTATTTTTAACCGATTGGTTAACTAATTTCAGCACTCCTGAAGGCTTCTCTATCGGTAACGATGCAGAGCTTGAAGAAGCCGATGACAGTGGTGCTCAGGTTAAATTGAAAGGCCATGACTTATCATGTGACGAAGTAAAGTCACACCTAGAAAATGGTAAGCGCGTAACTAAACTGGCTCTTGATTGGCAAGAGCGCGTTAAGTTCATGCTACAAAACGATGGCTCGATTAAGCGTCTAAGCTATTCAGAAACATTAAAAGAAGAAAACGCCGACATTCCAAAAGAAGATATGGCGGTAAAACTTGATGCTGACTTCATCTTAGCGTCAGAAGAAATTAAACAGTTGCTAGAAGAGCTGACCCAAGGCTTAGGCGACGCTGAAGATTTATAAAATTAACCTAAATGTTAATTAACACAAAGCGCGACTTGGTCGCGCTTTGTGTTTTTAGCTATTCAGTAAAAATGGCTTTGACCTCATCAAGCATATCGTGATATTCGTCTTCATTAAATAACTCAAGCGATTCTATTACGCCTTTATCTACATATGTTTGCAATGCTGCCGATTTGTCAGAAACCTGCAAGATGCCTTCTAAAATCGCGCCAATACGAATAAAGTCAACATAGCATATATGCTCTGGACGATAGTTTGGATTTGCCCAGCTTTCAGCAACTTCGACGAACTCATCAGTAAAGCCCCAAGCACGCATAATTGCGCCACCTACTTTGCCTCCTAATTTTTGGATAGCGTGTGCCAAAAAACTTGGATTTGCAAAAACTTCAGGGTGCTTTTCAGCCTCAGTCAAAATTGGCAACACGCCTATGTTATAGACTAATGAAGCTAGCGTAATGGTATCTCGGTTCAGTGATGTTTGCTTATTTCGACGTAAGAAAAAGTCCATTAGAGTAATTGAGTGACATGCAACTTTAAGGGTTTTTTGCCATGCTTTATCCATATACCCTTTTATCAGCTCATTATGCGATACAAACAATTGTTCCATCGCCATTGCGGTGGCAATATTTTTGATTTGACGTAGACCAATTCGTGTGACGGCTTGATGAAGATTGGTGACTTTAACTGAGCGCCCCATAAATGCACTGTTGGCCACTTTAATCATTCGTGCCGATAACGCTGGATCATGGGAGATAACATCTGCCATATCCATCAAGTTTACTTCTGGATTATCTGCTGCTTGCCTCACTTTTACTGCAACTTCAGGTAATGTCGGTAACACTAAAGTGTCATTATTTATTCTGTCGACCAATATGGTCAGTAATGCATTCTCTGTTGACATATGCGTGCCATCCTCTTGGGTTAGTTTGCCAAAATAAAGACAAACTAATGACTGACATTATTAGATTAGTTCTTGTTTTAGTATTGTCTAACTTAACGCTAAAGTTAAGAAAATCACAGAAATTATCTCTTTTTATGCTTTTTAATCATGTAACTGATAAATAAATATCGCTTCTAGCGCTGTATACTTGCCATGTATATGACAGGTTTGCTTTAATGCATACACTTTTTGTTTTAATAACAATGACTCTCACTAAAATCGGGAACGGGCAAAATGACATTAAATAAAATTAGCCAAGCACTTATCTTATCTGGTGCTGTTTTTCTTGGTGCATGTTCTGATCAGCAAGCAACCACTTCTCAAACTCAGCCTGCTGCAGAGCAAACAAAGCAAAGTATTGAACAGAACAACCCACAACTTATCAATGCAGATGAAAACCGTTTAGACATTTACACAGACTTCACACTTACTTCTGATCTTAGCCACCTGAGTGATAACCAAAAGCAAATGGTTGGTAAGTTGATCGATGCCTCAAAAATTATGGATGAGCTATTCTGGCGCCAAGCATTTGGTGAGAACAAAGACGCTTTCTTAGCAAAAATCAATGATGAAAAAGTTCAGAAGTTTGCAGATATCAACTACGGCCCTTGGGATCGCTTAAACGGCGACCAAGTTTTCTTATCAGGTTATGAAGAAAAGCCTCTAGGCGCTGAATTTTACCCAAGCGATATCACTAAAGAAGAATTAAACAACGCAATCGTTGATGACAAAACAGGTCTTTACTCAGTGATCAAACGTGACGAGAAAGGCCTTCTTTACAGTGTGGCTTACTCTGTTGAGTACGCACAAGAGCTAGAAAAAGCAGCCAACTTGTTACGTGAAGCAAGCAAGCTAGCTGATGATAAAGAATTCGCTAACTACTTAAGCATGCGTGCAGATGCACTAGTAAATGATGACTTTCAACCATCTGATTTTGCATGGATGGATATGAAAAATAACCCTATTGATGTGGTTATTGGTCCTATTGAAACCTATGAAGATCAACTATTTGGTTACCGTGCGGCGTATGAATCTTATGTACTAATCAAAGACTTGGCATGGAGCGAGCGTTTAGCTAAATTCGCTGCTTTCTTACCAGAGCTACAAAAAGGTTTACCTGTAGACGAAAAATATAAGCAAGAAGTCCCAGGTTCAGACGCTGACTTAAATGCTTATGATGTCGTTTATTACGCAGGCCACTCAAATGCGGGTAGTAAAACAATTGCTATCAACTTGCCAAATGATGAGCAAGTACAGCTAGAAAAAGGCACACGTCGTTTACAGCTTAAAAACGCAATGCGTGCTAAGTTCGATAAAATCTTAGTGCCTATTTCAGAGCAGCTAATTGTTCCTGAGCAACGTAAACACATTACCTTTGACGCTTTCTTCGCAAACACGATGTTCCACGAAGTAGCGCACGGTTTAGGCATTAAAAACACCATTACGGGTAAGGGTACTGTTCGCCAATCATTGCAAGAGCATGCAAGTGCCCTTGAAGAAGGTAAAGCGGATATCTTAGGTCTTTACATGGTTGAGCAATTACTTAAGAAAGGCGAGATCACTGACGGTACATTAGAAGATTACTACATCACCTTTATGGCTGGTATCTTCCGTTCAGTGCGTTTTGGTGCTTCAAGCGCACATGGTAAAGCGAATATGATCCGCTTTAACTTCTTCGCTGAAGAAGGCGCATTTTCTAAAAATGCTGACGGCTTATACAGCGTTAACATGGAGAAAATGAGCCAAGCAATGGAAAAACTATCGCGCTTAATCTTAACGATTCAAGGTGACGGTGATTACCAAAAAGTTGATCAGCTAATCGCAACTCATGGTGAGATCAAAGCTGAGCTAGCGAAAGATTTAGAAAAATTAAGCCAAGCTAATATCCCAGTTGATGTTACTTTCAAACAAGGCAAAGAAGTATTAGGCCTTTAATACCAGCCTTGTCTGATATAAAAAACGCTGCAATTGCAGCGTTTTTTATTATTCTCGTGCGACAAAACTTAATCCATATTTGCTATTCAGCTGGACTATATCACCACTAATCAACATCTTATTAAACTCTGAATTAAAGTCATCTATAAACTCATTAAGCTCCCGTTGCTTAGTGAAACCATAATAGCCTTGATTCACCGTAATGATTGGCGACAGCATGACAACCTTACTAGAAATTGATAAATCATCAATAATCGGAAGAGCGGCTCGCGGGTGAGTCATCACTAGATCAACTCGATTGTGCATTAACTGTAAAAAACTAGCTTTAACACTCGCCACTTCTGACAAAGTTAAACTTGATTTATTGCGTTTAAATTCTGAACCATAATTCCAACCCCGAGTAATACCAATCACGTCTTTACGTAAGCTTGCGAAATTACCAGCCCAAGTTACATCGCTATTTTTTTTGGTAAAAAAGACAATAGGATCTTCATAAAATGGCAAGGCACTAAATTGCATATATTGTTGACGTTGAAGAGACTTATAAGGACCGATAATGGCATCTGCATGGCCTTGCTCAACCATTTTTAAAGCACGCTTTAGTGGCATGATATCGATGACGAGTTCATGCCCAAGGCGTCGACAAATTTCATGAGCAATATCAGCACCTAAACCAATCACTGTACCTTGTTGATCTTGTTCTAAGATTGCGGGGAAATGGCTCCCAACAAAGTAATAACTTTTTGCTGTTACGGAAAATGAACATAGAAAAGCCAATACGGCTATTACTGTGCTTTTCACTTTTATTAGTCTCTTATTTTTCGCATCTACTTAGCTTAGCGCAATTTAATATGATTGATTAAAAATGTGCTCTTAGTTGCTCTATTTGTTCATCAGTATAAGGCACTGCAGGTAATTTACCCCAAATTGGTGTCGGCCAAGCTGCATCAGTTGTGAAACGCGCAATATGATGAACATGTAATTGCGGCACCATATTACCCAATGCTGCTATATTGAGTTTGTCTGGGCTGAATACCTGTTGTAACAACTTACTCAGTTTGCCCGACTCTTGTAATAAGGTAATTTGTAGCTCTTCAGACAGATCGATAATCTCTTTAACGTCTGCAACTCTTGGCACTAAGATAAACCAAGGGTATTGGCTATCATTCATCAGCAATACTTTACACAGTGGCCAATCCGCAAGTTCAATGCAGTCGCGTTGTAGTTCTGGGGCCAGAGAAAACGACGTATCAGTATTTTTCATCAATAAATCCTTTGATATTGGGTAATCAAATCCTACTTTATAGCATTTTGTTGCAGTTGCCTAAGCTTACCATTAACATCATGGCAGTTTTTATTCGAGCGAAGGTACTCCTGTGCTAAAAAAAATTAAATCTCTCTCACTTGCTCTGCCAGTGGTGGCCACTGCATTTAGTGTGACTGCTGAACCACTCACACTTGAGCGTATTTTTGACGATCCAAGCTTAGCAGGCAAAGCGCCTGTACAACTTAAATTCTCTCCAGACGGCAGTCGTGTCACTTACCTGCAAGGTAAAACCGATGATTACAACCGCTACGATCTATGGGAATACAACTTAAAAGATAACAAAAACCGCTTATTAGTTGACTCTGCTGCGCTATTTTCTGGTCCAGAAAACTTATCTGATGAAGAAAAAGCACGCCGTGAGCGCCAACGTATTTTTGGTAAAGGGATCTTAGAATATAAATGGTCTAAAGATGGTAAAGCGCTTTTATTCCCACTTAATGGCGACCTTTACTATTACGAGCTTGCCTCAGCTAAAAGCCGCAAATTAACCGACACAGACGCATTTGAAACCGATGCACGCTTCTCACCTAAAGGGCACTTCGTATCGTTTATTCGTGAGCAGAACCTATACGCACTTAACTTAAAAACGGGTCAAGAAATCCAATTAAGTAAAGATGGTGGCGGTGTTATTAAAAACGGTATGGCCGAGTTTGTTGCGCAAGAAGAAATGGGCCGTATGACTGGCTACTGGTGGTCTGGTGATGAGTCTAAAATCGCTTATACCCGTGTTGATGAAAGCCCAGTAAAAGAAGCGATCCGTAATGAAATTTACGCCGATGAAGTAAAGCTTTTTAACCAACGCTACCCGTTTACAGGTACCGACAACGTTAAAATTCAGTTAGGTGTTGTAAGCATCAACAATCAAAAAACTGACTGGGTTGATTTAGGCGACGATCAAGATATTTATATCGCTCGCGCAAAATGGTTAAAAGATAACAAAACGCTTTCTTATCAGTGGCAAGACCGCTCGCAACATAACTTAGAGTTACGTTTTTATAATAGCGAAACGAAAAAGCAAACGGTTGCCCTAACAGAAACCAGTGATACTTGGATTAACCTACACTTTGATTTGCAATTCTTAAACGATAAAAAGCATTTCGTTTGGGCATCTGAGCGCGACGGTTTTAAACACCTTTATTTATACCGCACAAACGGTGAAATGATCCGTCAAATCACCCAAGGTGAATGGGTTGTTGATAGCTTAAAAGGTATCGACGAGAAAAAAGGCATCGTGTATTTTGCAGGTCGTAAAGACACAGCACTTGAGAGCCACCTTTACAGCGTACCGCTATTCAAAAAAGGCGAAATTAAGCGCGTAACTGAGCTAGGTGCTTACCATAATGTGGTAATTGCTAAAGATAACAAAACCTTTATCGATAACAGCTCATCAGTGAATAAGCCTGGCTCTGCGGCATTACGTAAAATTAATGGCGAATTTATCACTTGGCTTGAAGAAAACAAGTTAGATAAGTCACACCCATTAACGCCTTACCTAGCTGATTTGATCACCCCAGAATACGGCACACTAACGGCTGAAGACGGGCAAATCATGCATTACCGTTTATTCAAGCCAACTAATTACCAAGACGGTAAAAAGCACCCAGTTATTGTTAACGTGTATGGCGGCCCTCATGCTCAGCGTGTAACGAACAGCTGGCGTAGTAAAAACTTATACTTCCAGTACATGGCACAACAAGGCTATGTTATTTTCCAACTTGATAACCGTGGTTCATACAATCGTGGTAAAAAGTTTGAAGACGTAATTTATAAGCACTTAGGTGTGGCTGAAGTGGCAGATCAAATCAAAGGTGTCGAGTTCTTACGCACCCTTGATTACGTTGATCCTGAGCGTATTGGTATTTATGGCCACAGCTACGGTGGTTACATGGCGCTTATGACCATGTTTAAAGCGGGCGACTACTTCAAAGCCGGTGTTTCTGGTGCGCCAGTCACTGATTGGGCACTTTACGACACTCACTACACTGAGCGTTATGTAGGCCACCCTGCAACTAACGCGAAAGGTTACGAAGCAAGTGCTGTCTTCCCGTATGCTGAAGGGTTAAAAGGCCCGCTGATGATTTATCACGGTATGGCTGATGATAACGTGTTATTCACTCACGCCACTAAGTTATTCAAACAACTGCAAGATCAAGAAAAACAGTTCGAAATGATGACTTATCCGGGCTCAAAACACAGTTTACGTGGCAAGAGCGTACAAACGCACTTACACCAAACCATCACAAGTTTCTTCAACCGACACTTTAACGTTGAGTAATCACGTTTAATTTCGGTAACTTAGACTAAAGGCTGATTGTTAAATCAGCCTTTTTTTTGTCTCAATGTATTCTACTATTTAACTAGATTTTCGACCTATTTTGGCTACGCTTAATACATTGCTCTTATGAGCATGACGAAGGAACACACATGAATTACTTACGCCGTTTTACAATTTTTCAGCGCCTCGCCATGTTAGTGAGTGTGGTCGTGATAGGGCTGATATTTTTGAGCGTCTCGAGTTTAACGCAGCAATACAGCTCGCTAAAGCAAGAGCAATACATAAAAACCCAAAACCTTGTTGAGTCAGCCTACTCTATTATTGAGCATAACTATGCGTTGTTTGAGCAAGGTAAGCTGAGTGAGCAACAAGCCAAGCAAGCAGCCCTCGAAACAATTTCTGCACTACGTTATGACAATAACAATTACTTTTGGATCAACGATTATGAACCCGTTATGGTCATGCACCCGTTTAAGCCAGAATTAAATGGTAAATCGCTAGCGGGCAGTAAAGATCCAGATGGTGTGTTGTTATTTGTCGATATGGTTAATATCGTCAAAAAACAAGGAGAGGGTTTTATTCCCTATAAGTGGCCAAAGCCAGGTAAAGATCAGCCCGTTGATAAAATTGCCTACGTAAAAGGGTTTGCAAAGTGGCAATGGATTGTTGGCTCTGGTGTCTACATTGATACCATTGAAGAGGCGTTCTCGTCACTTCGTACCCATGTCATTATCACCGCGGTAGTGATTATTGCCCTACTGGTTGCGCTTAGCTACCTAATTGCCAATAGTATTCTTCGTCCGACACAACTTGCCGCAAATATGATGAAAGATATCTCACAAGGTGAAGGTGATTTAACTCAAAAGCTTGATGAAAACGGCAATGATGAAGTGTCTCGTTTGTCGCGCTACTTTAATTTGTACACGGCCAAAATGCGTGAGTCACTAAAACATGTTGCCGATAACGCAGAGCAAGTGAATCAGTTTGCCCACAGCGTTGATGATGCCAGCAAAACCAATCATTCATTTATAGAACTGCAAAACGACAGCTCAACTCAAGTGGCTACTGCGATGGAACAAATGACCCATCAAATTCATGATGTCAGTCAGAATGCTGAACAAGCTGAGCATGCCGCTAACGAAGCTGCACAAAATGCCGAAGCAGGCAAGCAGGTTCTTAACAAGACCATCACCGCCATTGAAACCTTGTCGCGTAACATTGAACAAGTGAGTAAGGTTACTGCCGACCTTGCTGCAGAGAGTAACAACATAGGCTCAGTGCTTGATGTTATCCGCAGCATTGCAGAGCAAACCAACTTACTGGCACTCAATGCAGCCATTGAAGCAGCACGTGCTGGTGAGCAAGGCCGAGGCTTTGCCGTTGTAGCTGACGAAGTACGTACATTAGCAAGTCGCACAGGTAAAAGTACTGACGAAATTCAAGCCATGATCAGTAAACTACAAACCGGTGCACAAGCTGCTGTTGATGCTGTATCAGCAAGTCAGCAGTTATCAAGTGAAACGGTTTCACAGGCAGGTGAAGCAAATAGCTCCCTTAGTGAAATTGAACGACTAGTCACCATTATCAAAGATATGAACAGCCAAATTGCCCGCGCTACCGAGCAACAAACCAGCGCCGCAGATGAAGTTAACTTGCGGATTAATGAGCTTTCACAATCAACCGAGCAATCACTGTCGAATACCCAAGGACTTTCCAACGCCAGTGATAATTTAAAGCATAGCTCACAAGCATTGAGCGATGTAGTTAACCGTTTCAAACTCGATTGATCACAGCACTTCAAAAGCCCTGCAATGGTTTGCGGGGTTTTTCTATAACCTTTCTTTTTTATCCCCTAGTAATTTTTGAAGCCACTAAAAATTCAACCCACTGATTTAATTAGATCTTTATTAAATAGATAAAAAAAAGATGATAAATAGATATTAACGAGATTTACATAAATAAATTAAAAAGGAACTAATGGGGTGTGCTGAATTAAATTGCCATTGGCATTTAATCACTATTACAAAAATAATAAGGAGCGATACCAAAGTGCCTTCAAGAAACATACACCCCAAAAAGAACACACACTTAAAGCGTACTATGTTAGCTGCAATTTGCACTTACTCGCTACTCGGAGTAACTAATCAAGCGCTGGCAGATACAACTCAAACAAAACAAATTCCATTACACTTTATTGTTGCAGCAACCGATAAAGATGGCGCTAATGCCAAAGTTGACCAAGCCACTATTGAGCAATCAATTGAAAACTTAAATTCACATTATCAAGGTACAGGTTACTCATATCACTATAAATCTATTGACTTCGTAACCAACGAAGAGATGCCTGGTTTTTATGACGACGATTACTCACCAGACAATAGAGTGTTATTTATTGAGCCTTATTTTGATAAATCAGCTTTAAATGTCATGGTCGCAGACTTTGATGGCGTCAATGGTAATGCGTTTTTTCCTTACTTTGGCGTAGATGGTGTGTTAATTGATACAGAAGACCTTGTTACAACGACACTCGCACATGAAATCGGCCATAACCTCAGTTTATTGCATACCTTTGCCGATGGTGATGATGAACCTATTTCAGTGCAAATCGGTGAACGTGGCTACTTGTACGGTGACCAGATAATCGACACCCCTCCTTCTTTTGATGACTTAGATGATGATATTGAAAATTGCGAA
Source organism: Pseudoalteromonas sp. PA2MD11 (assembly GCF_017808125.1). Classification (NCBI taxonomy): domain Bacteria; kingdom Pseudomonadati; phylum Pseudomonadota; class Gammaproteobacteria; order Alteromonadales; family Pseudoalteromonadaceae; genus Pseudoalteromonas; species Pseudoalteromonas sp. PA2MD11. The sequence continues at coordinate 224,107 of NZ_JADKNF010000005.1, read as the reverse complement.
TACACAGGCTCTGCCGAAGATGAAGAAGGTACTCCCTACGCCCCTGATGCCAAAAACATAATGAGCCAAGGAAAAAATACCTGCCGTACGCACTTTTCTGCACAACAAATAGACCGTATGCAGTATGTTTTGCAAAGAGATAAATACCATCTTTTTAATCAATTTGGTGAAGGTAGAACCGTACCAAACTGCGAAAACTCAATTATAGTTACTCAATTCCCACATATAGATGGCTTTAATTTTAATCAAGAAATAGCGCAGCCATGGGTTCAAGATGTAGCTAATAACGGCTTCTTTTTTAGAACCTCACCTGATTCAAATTCAAGCAGAACAGGTGCTGATGAACCCTTTGAGGGGCACAGCTATTTACAAATTGATAGTAGCAAACGGGATGACACTGATTTTGATGACATTGTATATGCCAAAAAAGGTGACAAATTAAACTACTTAAGCCCTTGCTATGACTTGAGCTTCATCGAAAAACCGACATTGGAGTTTTACTTCAATATGCACGGCAAAGATATGGGAACTAGTATTATCGAGGTATCCGCCGATAATGCGCAAACGTGGGCTGAGTTATGGCGAAAAGAAGGCCAACAACACTCCGACGGCGACATTTGGGAAAAAGTGACGGTTGATCTATCTAACTACAGAACAACTCCCGCACAGCTGAGACTAAGTCATATCATAGAAGGTGAAAAAGGTGATGCGTCATTTGATCTTTTCACTGTTTCGGGCACTCAACCTCAGCAAGATTATGAATTTAATAGTAATACTCTCAATATAGCCGAAGACGAAAATGAAGTAACATTCAAGGTCATTAAAAACTCAGGCTTAGATAGTAGTTCGAAAATACGAATTTACACCGAAGACGTGGATGCTATTGCTGGAGAAGATTATACAGCACTTGATGAGACCCTTACTTTTTCGAGCCAAGAAACTGAAAAAGAACTAGCTATAAATATATTTGATAATAATGAAGTTGATGGTTCTCGCTCTTTTAATATCAAACTAGCATCTGATGAAAGTGACATAATCTTCAATGAATCAATTGTAACGATTGAAGACAACGATGTTGATTTCAGCTATGAATTAGACATTTCAGACACACAAATATCAGAAAATAGCGGCCAACTATTAGTTGGTATAATCAAATCCGATCCAACCGATTTTGAAACAAAAGTTCGTATAAAAACGACGGATGATAGCGCGGTCGGCGGCACTGATTTTACAGCTCTTGATGAAGTACTTACCTTTGCTCAAGGCGAAACACAAAAAGACATTACGATCGACATTATTGATAATTCAGAGGTAGATGGCTCAAGACGCTTCACTCTCCTATTAGAGTCTGAATCATTCAATGAAAAATACGCTGATGAAGTAATCACAATCACCAATGAAGATGGTATTCCAGAGCATGCAACCCCAGATGATAAAGCAAGCGGCAGTGTATCAGGTTACTTTACACTAATGCTCGGCGCACTGTGCTTTATTCGTAGAAACCGAAAGAAGAACATAAAAGACTAAACCTGACCAAGCATAGGCTTTAGAGCACAGGGTTGTGTCTAAAGCTTATGCTTTTTAAACTTACAACTTACAAACAATAACGAGCGAATAAGCTGCTTACTGTTGCGGCGGTAGGCTTGCCATGTTGCCAATCACCACCTTCTACACCACTGCCTGCGATATCCATATGAACATACGGTAATGGCTGCGCTGATTCAGTACCATGCTTATCTAAACCACCAACAATCGCTAAGAATGCCATTGGGAACTGATGACCACGAGCTGTCACTGCAGAAGCTGCATTGTTACTTGATAATACATCGTCAGCTAACGTGCGAGGACGAATGAAGTCATAATCTTCACGGCGGCTACGAGATACTTCGGCGCCATCTGCCCATAAATCGCCTAAGTCAGCAATTTGGCGTGAAATTTTCGCTGCGCGAGCTGGACCATTTTCAACATACGCACTGTAAGGACCCATAGCACGTGCTGCGTGGCCTGTTAGTGTTGCAACAGTGAATAGCTCTGGATTTACTTCGTTTAAAGCACGATCTTTCATTTCGCTTAATAGGTCACCCATTGCTAAACGGCCTTCAGCATCTGTGTTACCGATACGAACACGCACACCTTCACGGCTGGTAATGATTTCATCAGGAACAAAACAATCAGAACCAATTGAGTTACGAACTACGGCTAAATAGGCAATTACTTTTACGCCTTTTGGTGCAAAGTCAGCCACTGATTTCATAAAGCCAGCAACCGAAGCTGCACCGCCTTTATCGCGGCTCATACCTGCCATAAAGCCACCCACTTTAAGGTCTGCACCACCGGTATCGTAAACTAAACCTTTACCAACAAACATTAAGGTACGCTCAACGTCGCCTTCAGGCACGTATTCTAGTTTCACAACACGTGGGTGATGACGCTCAACAGCGTAAGATGCGCGCGCTACGGTGCTCATCATTGGGTAATCTTTATCGATAGTGTTGATATCTGAAATCACTTCAACAGACACCTTGCTACCCGCAAATAACTCAACGCAGTAATCAGCAAAACGTGGTGGTGCCATACGTTCAGGTTCTGTACCACATAAATCACGTGCAGCGTATTGACCGGCAGCAATAGCATTAAGCGCTTTGCTCATTGCCTCATCTGCGCCCACTAGGCTAATTTGGCTAATTGGTTCAATCGCTTGACCGTGGAACTCACGAGCCTCAAGTGGTTGCCATAGCGCTTGGCAAGCACCTAAATAAGCCACTTCAAGGGCATGCTTGTAACGGCTGTCTTGATTTACATTAGCAAGTAAAATTGCAGGCTGAATGCTACCCGATGCTTTCGCTTCTAGTACACCTTGCTTTGCTGCATCAAAGTAACGACGTACATCATCATAATCTCGGTTTAGAGGGCCTGTAGGCGCTAAAATAACGCGTTTAGAGTCAATTACAAGTAATGTAACTTGTTTGCCAATACGTGCGTCTACAGCTTGTTGAGCGCTAATAGCTTGACTTAAGCTTGCGTCTGCTAAAGAAGAAAAATCATCACCGATAATAATCAATGCATCGTGATTTGCATCCGCTAGTTGAGGGGCTGCAACTGCATGAGGGTATGCCATAAAAAAGGTCCTGCTGTTAAAACATAGGACCTTATTATCATTGATTTAGGGCGCTATTGCCAGCCAAGTAAGACAGCTTACTATAAGGCTGGCAAGCTAAGTTTACTACTCTGTAATGTGTGCTGAGTCTTTACGATGCTTAACAATCACAGACCAAGCTTCAAGCATAACCAGTACGCTCACGACCAGTACTAACAAATCAAGTGTCACCAGTAACCAGTTACCTTGTTGATAGTACTCGCCCAGTTTAATAACCCCAGCAAAGAACGCCATAACTAGTACGAAACTCATTGGTATAAGCGTGTATTTAGCCGGGCGATTCGCTTTAATTAGCATTACCGAGATAACCAGTAGGGTTAAGCTTGCTAAGATTTGGTTAGTCGAACCGAATAATGGCCAAATGATCATACCGCCGCTACCGTCAGCGCCACCAGCACCAAAGGCAAGCAGTAAACAGCTAAGTACTGCAATAAGTGTAGCTACAATACCATTACGAATGATGCTGATATTATAAATATCACCCCACTCTTGAATGATATAACGCTGCAAGCGCACGCCAGAGTCCATGGTAGTCCCCGCAAACAAGACCACCATCACGGCAAGTAAGGTTGATGCCACCTCTTGCGAGATACCCCAACCACTTTCAATTAAGTTAGCGCCACCATTAATAAAGGCGCTGACACTACCTGCACCTAAGTGACTATAAATTTCATGCCATTCTTCAGGTGATACAGCAAGTGCAACACCACTAACTGCAACGAGTGTTATAAGTGCAAGCATACCTTCGCCTACCGCACCTAAGTAACCCACAAAGCGGCCATCAGTTTCCTTGTTCAGCTGCTTAGAACTGGTACCTGAAGACACAATACCGTGGAAACCCGATACCGCACCACAAGCTATGGTCACAAATAGCAATGGAATAATACTTGGTGTATCAACCGCCGTTTGAGTATTAAACGCAGGCGCTGTGATATCTGGCATTGACACAAACACCGCACCGTAAAGAAGCACTAAGCCAACTAATAACTGCATACCGTTGATAAAGTCACGAGGCTGTAACAGCATCCATACTGGCAATAACGAAGCAATGGCTGCATAGATAAATAAGATAATGATCCAGTTAGCATTCGCACTTAGACCAAACATTTCATCAGGTAATGAAATTGGCATACCACTACCAAGGTAAATGGTGTAATACAGAATTCCCACACCAACTAAACAAAGCGGAATTAACGACACTTTACGGCGTAGCAACTGACCAATAACTAAGGCCACGACAATCGCTGACCAAGCAGGAAATACCGCATTAGGTTGCGATACAAATGATTTAGCAATCACCACACCAAATACCGCATTCACCATCAGTAGCACTAAGAACACCACAATCATAAATAATGCACGGGTGCGTTTACCAATTACGCTTTCAGATAAAGCGCCCATTGATTTACCTTTGTTACGCGCACTGGCCCAAAGAGCTCCCATGTCGTGAACACCAGCAAAAAAGATAGTACCAAATACCACCCAAAGTACCGCAGGCACCCAGCCCCAATAAACGGCAATCGCAGGGCCAACAATTGGCGCGGCACCTGCAACAGAGGTGAAATGGTGACCCCATAACACAACTTTGTTAGTTGGCACATAATCCACACCATCCTCAAGTTCATGAGCAGGTGTGACAAAATTATCATCCATTTTAAATATTTTTTCGGCGATGAATTTCGAATAAAAGAACCATCCGAACAACATACCGACTATTCCGAGCAGCACGATTACGACCGATTGCATAGTCATCTCTCTTATTAAGTTATAATGTTGTCTAAGGTGTTGAACTAGGCAGGCCTAGCACCCCAACTAGACACTAACAAACTTTCAAGCACCAAGGTGTTAACCTTTAGTCTAATATACTCAGCTGAAAATGCTCGTGAGCCTGACTCTTTATTCCGACACCTATCCCTAACAGGCGTACTGGCTGGTTATTACCTCGCTCATAGGCTTTACTCATTAACTCAGCAAAAATGCGTTCGTCTAATTGATGGTGGCTTTGATCGGCACTGGTCACGACAAAATTGGCAAATTTTACTTTTACCGATAATTTATTGATGCGGTTGTTTAACTGTTGTTTATCAAGACGGCGGGTTAATTCATCCATCAAGCGGGGTAACTGGCTTAAACACTCGTCTAAATTATTTTTGTTGTATTCATAGGTGTGCTCAACACTGAGTGACTTTCGTACTCGCTCAGTTGACACTTTGCCAACGTACTCGCCTGCACACTTTTGATATAAAGAGACGCCAAAATTACCAATGTGCTGCTGCATCCAATTAACCCCTTTCGCACGCACATCAGCCCCTGTGTAAAGCCCTTTAAGTTGCAGCTTTTCTAAGGTCACCTTGCCAACGCCGGGAATTTTGCCAAGCGGTAAACTTGCCAAAAAGTCATCAACTTGATCGGGTAATACCACAAACTGACCATTAGGCTTATTTTCATCGCTGGCTATTTTGGCAATAAACTTTATTGGCGCAACGCCCGCTGAGGCTGTCAGCCCAGTGGTGTCATAGATTTCTTGGCGGATTTGCTGTGCCATGAGTGTTGCACTGCCTTTGCATGCGGTACTGTCGGTTACATCAAGGTAGGCTTCATCTAACGATAACGGCTCAATAAGGTCTGTGTACTTTGCAAAAATGGCGCGAATTTGCGTGGAGATTTCTTTATAAACCTGCATTCGTCCGGGCACGATAACCAGATCGGGGCACAGTTGTTTGGCATGATAGTTCGACATCGCCGAGCGCACACCATATTTACGGGCAATATAATTAGCTGTTGATAGCACCCCGCGACGACTATTACCACCTATAGCCAGTGGCACATTCGCAAGCGCGGGGTTATCACGCATCTCAACGGCTGCATAAAAGCAGTCCATATCGATGTGAATGAATTTTTTCATCAGGAATACAACAACTGTTTATATATACAGTTATTATATTTAAACTTCCTGAGAGTGCAAGCTAAGAGGTTTGGCTTGTTTGTTGGTTTGGTTTTTTGCGACTGATTAGCCGTGCGCCAAATAACCAAAACGCGGCTTCGAATAACAAGCCCACGACAATTAAAGCGATAAATCCTGACATTGTGCCCATGCTATAACAGAGCAAAGCTAGAGCGAGTAAGATGAAAAGTGCAATCCACTTTATCACCCTCAAGGTTAGTTGCTGCATAATTAAGGTCCTTTAATGTGTGTTCATTTTGCTCACACTTTACGTAAGCGTGAACTTATAAATCTAGCACAATCTACTGAGTTTTCTAATTTCCTTGAGCTAAAAGCAGCATATTGCTAACCTAAGTTTTCTCACAATCAACGAAGATTTACTATGCAATCGTTTATAGAACAACACCCTATCAGAACAAAAATTAATGTTGCATGGGGTGAAATGGATGCCCTGCAGCACGTCAATAATGTGGTGTATTTTCGCTACTTTGAAACAGCCCGTATCGATTTTTTTACTCAACTAGGTTTTCTTAAAGATTTACAAGTAACAGGTGTGGGTCCGGTGATCAGCGAAAACAATGCTCGCTATAAACGCCCGGTGACATTTCCTGATACGGTGCATGTTGGTGTAAAGATTAGTGACATTGAACACGATCGTTTTATGATGCATTACACTGTATTTAGTGAAAGCCAAGACGCAGTAACAACCATTGGCTCATCACAGGTGGTTATGTTTAATTTTAAAACGGGTAAAAAAGCGCAGTTAAATGATGAGTTATTAACTGCACTAAAAGCCCATTCTAGCGATTAACAAGGATCTATTATGCTTTATAGCCCACTTGGTCGAAGTGGTATTGATGTATCTCGTGTCTGCTTAGGTAGCATGACATGGGGTATGCAAAATAACCAAGCCGATGCCGATGAACAAATCGCCTATGCATTAGATAAAGGCGTTAACTTTATTGATACCGCAGAAATGTATGCCGTTCCACCTTCTCCAGACACTTACGGCAAGACAGAAGAGATCATCGGTAATTGGTTAGCGCGTAATAAAGACAAACGCGATGATCTTGTCATTGCTACTAAAATTGCGGGTAACGGCTTACCTTGGGTACGCGATGCAGGCGATATTACTCGCCAAGCAGTGGTTGAAGCCGTTGATGCATCTCTTAAACGCTTGCAAACTGAGGTTATCGATTTATACCAATTACATTGGCCTAACCGTACATCACCGCACTTTGGTAAACAGTGGCCAGGTAAAGTGTGCTTCTCAGAGGCTGACACCGAGCAAAATATCGCGGGTATGTTAGATATTCTTGAAGGGCTGAATGACTGTATCAAGGCTGGTAAAATTAAGCACTGTGGTTTATCAGACGATACACCTTGGGGCATCAGCCAGTACTTACGCTTAAGTGAGCAGCATAACCTTCCGCGCATGGTATCAATTCAAAACGAATTTAGTTTATTGCACGCTAAAGATTGGCCGTATTTGATTGAACAATGTATTCATGAAGATATTGCTTACCTACCTTGGTCACCACTAGGTGGCGGCATGCTAAGTGGTAAGTACTTAAATGGTGCTCGCCCTGAAGGTAGTCGTTGGACGCTAGTGCAACGTAATGGCCTATTTAGAGACACAGCACAATCACGCGCTGCGATTGCTGAATATGTTGAAATTGCTAACGCCTTTAATTTAACACCTTCACAACTTGCATTGGCTTGGTGTGATCAAGTGGATGGCGTAAGCTCAACGATTATAGGTGCAACATCAATGGCGCAGTTAAAAGAAAATATCGATGCTTTCTCGGTGCAATTAAGCGATGAAGCTAACGATAAAATCGCTGATGTATTTACCCGCTATCCTATGCCTTTCTAAGCAATTATGTGCATTATTATAAGCCTGTGATCTGACAGGCTTATTAATACTTATTCATCATTTTTATACTCAACCTACAATTTTACCCATACTTTAGTGTATAGTTATTCATAGCATTTCACTATGTAGGTTGTTAATGAGTAAATACATAAAACAAGTAGTATGCGTAGTTGCAGGGATTTTACTTGCTCCCATTACTCATGCCTCTGAGCAGCTCTCAATTACCTGGCTTGAAAATGATGGTAAGCCCTTCTTTATCGAGAAAAGTAACGCTTATCCCCATGGTGGGCTATGCAATGAAATTACCGATATGTTGATTGAAGCCTTACCCAACATTAACCACAACAAAGTGATGTTACCGCAAAAACGTGGCAGTAAATATCTCGATGACGGACAAATGGCGTGCTATGCCTGCATGATCCATCGTGATAAAAAAACCAACCGCGCTACTTACTCAATCCCAACCACAGTGTACCCACCCTTTAGCGTATTAAGTACCGAAGAGAAAGCACTGAAAATTAAGCAAAAACACGGTAACCCAGTATCACTTATCTCTTTGTTTACTGATGCTAATTTTATTTATGGTCAAAACGCTGCACGTAAATTTGGCAGTCAATTAGATAAGATTGCGAAAAATACCAAGCTTTACGAAAGTGCAGCATTAAGTGGTAATGGCAGTAGTCCAAATTTTGCTTTACTCTCGCAGTTAGAGCATGGCTACATTGATTACACCATTGATTACCCCTACGTTGCTGATTATTACAATCAACAAAACCAACAGAATATTCAAAAGCTCACCATTGTTAATCCGGCTCAGAATGTGGTTTTTGGCGCCATTGGTTGCTCAACGAACGCGCCTAATAATTATGCCGAAAAAGTGCTTGCAGAAATTAATGAGGCGCTGAAAAACAAGGTACTGCCAAGTGAGAGATACCAGCAAAGCCAACGAACTTGGCTCGAACAAAGCTTTCCTGAGTTTTCAACTTATTACCAGCGCTACATTTTAGACCCGCTTAAAGAGCCTGCCACTGATGAGATAGCAACGCCTGTTGATCATCCATAAGGGTTACAACAAAGCTTGAATTAGCGACAACCTTCCCTACCCCTTCAGGCGTGCCAGTCATAATGATATCGCCATCTTCTAGGTCCATAAATTCACTGATTTCAGCTAAGATTTGCTCAGCGTTATGCAGCATTAACTTTGTATCGCCGAATTGGGTCTCTTTACCATCAATCTTCAGACTAAATTGATAATGGTAACTGTCATTCACCGCAACAAATTCAGTAAAAAGCGCTGAACCATTAAATGCTTTTGCGCGCTCCCAAGGCAGGCCTTTTTCTTTAAGTGTGCTTTGTAAGCCTCGTTTGGTTAAATCAAGCCCAAGCGCAACCGCTGCCAGCTGTTTATCTTTAACTAAAAAGCAAAGCTCAGTTTCGTAATGTAGAGCCTCACCTAAGTGTTCGCTATTAAGAGAATCAGTGATGGCGCTATTTGGTTTTGCAAACAGCACCATATTTGTTGGTGTTTCATTGTTAAGCTCTGCAATATGCGCAGCATAATTACGACCTACGCAAATAATTTTGCTTGGGGTGAATACTTCTTTATTCCATTTCACTGATTGCACGCAAATACCTCTCGTTTTAACAAATGTAAAAGACTCAGTTTTTTATTTTTAGCATTAACACGCCAATTTCGTACCTAAAATAAATAAATCCATTGATAGAATAATTCTCATAATAACATAAACATAGATATTACCTTTCACTATAAGCGTTATTTATGTTGACGATTGTTTTACTTTCTAATAACTTAATGTAAGCGGTTACATTTCAAAAATCGGGTTCGGCGATTTTTTTTGGAAAGAAATGTAAGCGCTTACAAAAATAGACAACAACATAAAATAAAACCAAATCTGGAGATTTGCATGAACCACACACTTTTCAAGAAAAAGCAGCTTGCTATTAGCCTGTCTATGGCAATGGGTTTAAGCGCGCTAGTTCCTCACTCAGCTGTCGCCGAAGAACAGCCCGACAAAGCAAGTGATATTGAAGTAATACAAGTATCAGGTATTCGCGGAAGCCTAGTAAAATCAATGGATATCAAACGTCAATCTGCAGGTGTTGTTGATGCAATTACCTCTGAAGACATTGGTAAATTCCCTGATACCAACCTAGCAGAATCTTTACAACGTATTACCGGTGTGTCTATTGACCGTAGTAATAGTGAAGGTAGCAAAATTACGGTTCGTGGTTTTGGCCCTGAATTTAACTTAGTAACCCTTAACAATCGCCAAATGCCAACAACTGGCGGTCGTTCATTTGATTTTGGTGACATCGCAACAGAAAGTGTGAGCGGTGTTGAAGTATATAAAACAGCGCGTTCTGATATCCCTAGCGGTGGTATTGGTGCAACAGTTAATATCACTACAGCTAAACCTCTTTCTAATCCTGGTTTGCACGCTTCGATTGGCGCAAAAGCAGTTCACGACACATCAAACGAAACAGGTGATGATGTAACGCCTGAGCTTTCAGGTATCTACAGCAACACATTCAACGATGACAAATTCGGGATTTTAATTTCAGGCTCAGTTCAAGAACGTGATAACCGCGAACAATCAATGGCGGTTGATAACTGGATCCCAAATGTTGATATTTCATCGTCTCCTGATTTAGCACTGACAGATAACAACCAGCGCGCAGATGGCGCAACCTGGTATCCGCAAAATGCAGGTTACGCGTTTTCAGACAATTCACGCAAACGTACCAATGGTCAACTTGTGCTGCAATACGCACCGAATGACCGCATTACTGCAACCGTTGATTACACTTACTCAAAACTCGAGTTTGAAAAAGATGGCCGTAGCTTTGGTGTGTGGTTCAACAATGGCGGTAATGTTAGCGCAGCAACTATCAATGAAAACGGTACTTACACGCAAGTAACTGAAATTGGTGGTGACTACTCAACAAACTTAAACCGCGGTGCAACTACTAACGAAAATAAATCACTTGGTTTAAACATTGATTGGCAAGTAACAGACAATTTAAACATCGAGTTTGATGCGCACAACTCGTCAGCTGAAAGTGCCGGTGTGGGTATCGGCCATGATGCGTTTATGATTATTGGTAACACGTCATGTTCATGGTGTGAAAACCCAACAGTGAATATCGACGAAAAAATGGCTGACTTCAGCAAAGGCGAAATTCCGCTTATCGATATGACATTAACCAATGGCCAAGCAGAAATTTTACCGAGCGACATGGGGACCCTTTTCGCCGGTGTAAACAAAGACACTAACACCAACGACCTTGACCAATACCAGTTGAAAGGTACGTGGTATAACGAAAACAGCGGTGCCCTATCGAGCATTAACTTTGGTGTATCACACACTAAAATTGATTTCCGTACGACTACAGCCTACTCAGGTCAGCTTGCTGCTGGTTGGTGGTTAATGTCAGCTGATTGGTACGATGACAGCATGTTCACTCGTGTCGACAGCTCAGGTTTACTTGATGGCTTCTCTGGTGGTGGTAGCGATAAGCTATTAAATTACTACTACGATGCTGATTTCGATGACATTGTCGCGATTGCCGAAAGCATTGACTGTGATCACCCTGATGGCGGCGTTGGCGCATGTAGCTGGCCTGCTGATGTAAACGGCATGGTACAAGCGGGTCCAATCGATGACGATCATCGTGTAAGCGAAGAAACAACTGCGGTATACGCACAAGCTAACTTCGAAACAGAATTTAACGGTATGCCAGTGAACATCACTGCGGGTTTACGTTACGAATCAACAGATGTTACAGCAAACAGCTTAGAGCGCCCTGCTGTTGCAATGGAATGGGTTAACGGTAACGAGTGGTCATACATTTACGCTGATGAACGTTCATTCTCAAACGGTGAAGGTAGTAGCAAAGAGTTTTTACCTAGCATCGATATGAACATCGAAGTAGTTGAAGACGTTATTGCACGTTTCTCTTACAGCCGTAGCCTTGCTCGTCCTCCTGTTGGCGCGCTTCGCTCAACAACGTCATTCTTAGGTAACCCGAAAGTGGGTCAACGTAAAGTGGCTGTGGGTAACCCGAACTTAAAACCTTATACTTCAGATAATATCGACCTGTCACTTGAATACTACTACGGTGAAGGCAGCTATGTGTCTGCGGGTTACTATCGTAAGCAAGTTGATAACTTCCTTGTAAATATCACAACCGAAGAAACGATTGATGGTATTACAGACCCATTCATTGGTGATCGTGCAGAGCAAGCGCGTGACGATTTAGCAGCAGCAGGTGAGCAACCATCTGACCAAGCAATCCACGATAAGATCAACGAAAACCAAGGCACTGAAGAAGGCACACCTATCGTTGGTAACGATACAGATCCACTGGCAAGCTTCTTCGTATCGCGTGATAACAACGTTGAAACAGCAAACCTATGGGGCTGGGAACTAGCAGCGCAACATATGTTTGGTGATTCTGGCTTTGGTATTGCCGCTAACGCGACTTTCGTATTTGGTGATGTTGAAGCAGACCGAGATGCTATTGGCTATCAATTTGCCCTACCGGGTTTAAGTGATTCAGCTAACTTCTCTGCGATTTATGATTTAAACGGTTTATCGGCTCGTATTTCTTATAACTGGCGTGATGAGTTCTTAACCGGCTTTGACCAACATGCTTCACCAATCTTTACTGAGTCTTATGGCCAGTGGGATATTAACGTGAACTATTCAGTTAACGAGAACCTAACTGTGTTTGTTGAAGGCCTTAACCTGACAGATGAAACGCAACGTACTTACGTTCGTTACTCTGAGCAGCTGTTACGTGCAAACCAATACGGTGCGCGCTACAACATCGGCTTCCGCTACTCGTTCTAGCATTTTGTTGTCAAAAAAGCCGCTCAACAGCGGCTTTTTTTTTCGTATTTATGCTAGTTTGTCTACATAGCATTTGAGATGGCCTTAAACATGCAAAAGAATGAAGTAAAAAAAGTCGTCATTTTAGGTGGTGGTACAGCAGGTTGGTTATCTGCAGGTTTAATTGCTGCCCAGCCTCATTTAACCCAGAACGCACAAATTACCCTGATTGAGTCGCCCGATATTGCCACCATTGGTGTCGGTGAAGGTACTTGGCCGACCATGCGACAAACCTTAAAAACCATCGGCATCAGCGAAAGTGAATTTATTCAACGTTGTGATGCGTCTTTTAAACAAGGCTCACGTTTTGATGGCTGGTGCGACGATGAAGGCGATGCTCATTATTATCACCCATTCAGCTTACCTGTAGCGTATCAGCAATTAAATATTGCACCTTACTGGTTTGCCAACAAAGATGCCGTGAGTTTCAGCCACGCGGTGGCAAGCCAAACCTACTTATGCGATCACCATAAAGCACCGAAAAACCACTTACATAGTGCCTATCAAGGTGAAGCAAACTATGGCTATCATTTAGATGCTGGTAAGTTTGCCATGCTGCTACAAAAACACTGCACGACCAAGCTAAACGTTGAGCATATCGTCAGTCATGTTGAAAGCATCAATAGTGATGAAGATGGCTATATTAGTTCATTGCAAACCCGCGATCATGGCACTATTGCGGGTGATTTATTTATTGATTGCTCTGGCACCCACGCAAAGCTGTTACATCAACATTACGGGATAGAGCTAATTGAGCAACACGATGTGTTGTTTAACGATCGAGCCGTTGCCGTACAGGTGCCCTATTTAAACCCGCAGCAAGAGATTCTGTCTTATACCAAAGCCACGGCGCAAGATGCTGGTTGGATTTGGGATATCGGCTTACAAAGCCGCCGTGGTCTAGGTATGGTGTACTCAAGTCGTTTTGCCAATAGCGAAGATGCGAAACAAGCGCTTAGCCAGTACATTGCAAAAACCCAGCCTGGCACAGCACAAAATGAACTGATATTTCGTGAAATTAGTTTTACGCCCGGCTATAGACGCCGTTTTTGGTATAAAAACTGTTTAGCTATTGGTATGTCTGCAGGCTTTATTGAACCACTTGAAGCCTCAGCGTTAGTCATGGTGGAGCTTGGCCTGAATAACTTACTTGCTAATTTCCCAACACATCGTGCTGCAATGCCGACACTGGCAAAACGGTTTGATGAGCAGTGCCATTATCGCTGGCAACGTATCATTGAGTTTTTAAAGCTGCATTATGTGTTGTCAAAGCGCACAAGCCCTTATTGGCAAGCTCATAAAGAGGCAAACTCAATTCCTCTGCAACTTCAAGAAAACTTAGCACTTTGGCAATATCAAAGTCCGTGGTTAAACGACTTTGACCGTGCTCAAGAGGTCTTCTCTGCAGCCAGTTACCAGTATGTGCTTTATGGCATGAAGCAATTGCCACAGTTTCCTGTACTTGCAATGCCTGCGGCAATTATTGAGCATTTTAGTGCTAACCAACAACAAGCTAAACGCGGATTACAACAACTACCAACTAACCGCGAGCTGTTAAATCATATTCAGCAATTTGGTATACAACCTATTTAATCTCAGTATTAGGAGGCCCAATGGCCAATCATGTCTTACTTGATAACATCAGCCATAAAGACCTAAAAGTGATCACCACACGCGGTGCTAACTGGGGCGACAATATTAGCTGCACTACCGTGTTTCCTAGTGAGTTTGCTAAAGTTCAAGCAAATCAACCTATTGTATTTCGTAAGCACCCGCAAACAGGTCAGTTCGAAGCCCTCGCTTTATTTGGTTTTGAAAATGGTGAGAACTTGCTGCTAAACGAGCAAGGCGAATTACAACTGAGTTACTTACCACTAAGTATGCAGCGCCAGCCATTTTTAATTGGTCAACAAACTCAGTATAACAATGGTATTCCTGAGCAATCTCTGGTGGTACATATTGATTTAGACAGCCCACGCATAAGCACACATGATGGCGAAGCAATTTTCCTTGAACATGGTGGAAATAGCGAATACTTAAATCATATTGCTCAAGTACTTAACGCGTTACATCAAGAACACCAAACAATTAATCTGTTTTTTGAGCGTTTGCTTAGCGTTAATTTACTCGAAGCTTTCAGTATTGAATATGCAGATAAAAATGGCGAAAAAGTCACAGTAAGCGGCTTTTATACTATTAACCAACAGGTGCTAAACGGCTTAACCGCTGAACAGCTTAAGCAGTTACAACAGCAAGGTGACCTACAGGCTATTTATATGGTGCTGGCATCAATGGAGCACATTCCTCATTTGCTTAATAAAAAATGGGCTCAGTAGTAATGTTTACGGCTGCGCCAATAAAAGAATGCCAGGCTGCAAGCATTGCTGATCTAAAAGTGTTTTTAGCTGAGCTAACTGAGCCACTGGTCATAAGAGATCTCTGCGTTGATTGGCCCCAAGTCATTGCCGCTAAACAAGGTTCTAAAAACGCCTTAGACTACCTTTTAGGGCTTGCCAATAACGCCCCAGTACGCAGTTTTAGCAGCCAAGCGATTCATCAGGGACGCTATTTTTATAACGCTGATTTCTCAGGGCTTAATTTCTCACAGCACGCCGATAACTTAGTTTCTGTACTGCAAAAATTAGCACATTTACTCACACAAACCGACAGTGATTCACTGTATATGGGCTCTACTGCTGTGGAGTATTGCGCTCCGGGCTTTAGTGTTGAAAACCCATTAACAGTGACCGATTATAACTGCCTAACCAGCCTCTGGGTGGGAAATCATAGTCAGATTGCGGCTCACTATGACAATGCCGATAACCTAGCTTGTGTTGCTGCGGGTGAGCGTACGTTTACTCTATTGCCAACTGATCAGGTCAATAACCTTTACGTTGGTCCACTCGAATTTACACCCGCTGGGCAAGCGATTAGCTTGGTTGATTTTAATAACCCCGATTTCAGCCGCTTTCCACGTTTTAAAGAGGCTGTAGCAAAGGCGCAATCGGCAACTCTTGGCCCTGGCGATGCTATTTATATTCCAGCGCTTTGGTGGCATCAGGTTAACGCAACCAGTCCGTTTAATGTGTTGGTGAACTATTGGTGGCGACAAGCCCCAGAGTATTTAGCAAACCCATTTGATGCCATGCTGCACAGTATGCTGGCAATTAAAGACTTGCCAAACGAGCATAAACAAAAATGGCAGCAACTCTTTAATCATTATGTGTTTGCTAATGATGTGGATTTAGCAAGCCACGTTGCTGAGCCTGCGCAAGGGATATTAGCGGATATCGACGAACTAACGGCCAGAAAAATAAGACAACTATTACTACAAAAACTCAACCGATAGAATGAACCAAAAGCCAGCGGATGCAACGAGTTCGGCGAAGCATCTGCAGGCTCTTGGTTCATAATTCACTGACACCAATCCGCTTAAATAAGTACTATTGCGGATTGTTCTTACCCTTTATTAGTGCTGCTGATGGCTGTGTTGTTGCACAGCCGATACCTGTTTCACTATTTTTACTACATTGAAAAACACGTACGTAGTCCACCAGCATTTGCTTAGGATAACCCGTAAAATCAACACTTTGTCATCTTTCCAAACTAACTGCCAGCCTTCTCCTAGGCTGACTTTGAAGGCGCTGGGCTTTGCTGACAGGCACTAAGCGCACCTGTTAGCAAGATAACAGCATACGATTTTACTGACATGAGATTGTTGCGTCCTCGGTGTGCGCGCTCGTTACTGATAGTTTAGCAATTGATACTTGCCATGCACCTTCAGTGGCTAATTGCCAAGGCGAGAATACTTGCCCAAGCTGCACACCTTGCTCTGCAAAGCAGCTCAAATCTACGGTTAGCGTTTGCCAATCATTTGCTGCTCTAACCTGTTTGCTAATATCAAATTGGCCGTCACAGTTTTCACCACATTGCATACCCAGCATTAGCGGCGCATCAGCAGCTTGGTCTACCTTAATCTGCATTTGCAGTTGACCCGCTTTTTCAACGTATGAACGTAAATCCGATGGGAACGCAGCCATTAAACGAACCGCAGCCGCTTCTTTACCATTAAAGCTGATTGCGCGCGCATCTTCTTGTACGTCTTTATCAAAGGTTTTTACGCTAACAGCGTTAAGGGCTGCACGGCTACTGGTCATGGCTTGTTGCTCAGAACCACTTTGTAGTTGCAGTGACCACGGTGCTTTTACGGCACGTTCAAATAGTACTAAGTCTTCTAATTTAGCGGCAACTTGTGATTTTTCGCTAAGGTCATCTGCTAATGTATTTTTATCTTGGTAAGTTAAACCAAAACCATAAGGCAGCAGTGGCGAGTAGTCTTTATCACCACGGTTTTGGTTACCTACCGGGTTGTTTGGCCATGAGAAAGACAACTTACCTTTAAAGTCATGATTGATAGAGCCATCTTGCTTTTTAAAGATAACATCGCTGATTGCATCACCTTCACTCCCTGGTAACCATGTTGCGACAAACGCATCACTGGCATTCAGCTCTGCATTCACCCACATTGGGCGGCCACTAATAAATAGCGACACCACAGGAATATCGGCATCTTTTAGCTTTTTAAGCAGGGCTAAATCAGTTTTATTACCACGTTGGTATTCAAGGTTATCTAAATCACCATTACCTTCTGCATACGGCTGTTCACCAAACACCACAATCGCGACATCTGGCTTAGATTCAAATTCGCCATTCACATTGTATTGAACCTGACCTCCTGCTTGCTCAACTGTATTTTTGATGCCATCAAAAATTGAAGAACCACCCGGGAAGTCACTATTTTCGTTACCTGTACCCTGCCATGTGATTGTCCAACCACCTGACTGCATACCAATGTTATCTGCGCCCTGGCCGGCAACTAATACATTTGCATTTGCTGATAGCGGTAACAACTGTTGTTTATTTTTCAGTAGTACCAGTGATTCACGGACTGCTTGTTTTGCAACTGCGCGATGTTCTGCACTACCAATGATCTCTGTTTTACCTGAAAGCGGACGCTTAGCAGGGCTTGGCTTATCAAACAAACCAGCGCGCATTTTTACACGTAAGATACGTGTTACTGCATCATCGATGCGGCTTTGTGCTATTTCGCCACTTTTAACTTGCTTAATAAGGTTTTCGTAAAGTGGTTTCCATGCATCTGTTGGTACCATGTACACATCAAGACCCGCATTTGCAGCCTGCGCGCAGTTGCCATTAGTACAACCCGGAATTTGACCGTGGCCGTTCCAGTCACCAACAACAAAACCATCAAAACCCATTTTATCTTTTAGCACGTCGGTAAGTAGGTATTTACTGCCATGAATTTTTTCACCATTCCAGCTGTTGAATGACGCCATTACGGTTTGCGCCCCCGCACCTAAGCCGCCTACATAACCTTGCGCATGAATATCAAATAACTCTTGCTCAGATGCCGTGTTATTACCTTGGTCATCACCGCCTTCTGTGCCGCCATCACCTAAAAAGTGTTTAACCGTACTGATCACACGTTTATCAGATAAAAAGTCGTCATCAACCGCACCTTGCAACCCCTTAACAATGGCTGCTGAATACGCTTTTACAATTTCAGGGTCTTCAGAATAGCCTTCATAAGTTCGGCCCCAACGGTCGTCACGAACAACAGCCACAGTTGGTGCAAATACCCAGTCGATACCAGTTACCATCACTTCTTGCGCGGTAGCGGCGGCAATTTTTTCAATTAACTCAGGGTTGTTTGTTGCACCTAAACCAATGTTATGTGGAAATAATGTCGCACCAATTACGTTATTGTGACCATGCACGGCATCGGTACCCCACATAGTCGGAATTGAGCTGCCATCGAGCGAATCATCAATTGAGGCTTGATACATTTTTTCAGCAAGATCAATCCAATCTGCAGCGCTGGCATGTTTATCATTATTAGGGAATGCGCCACCGCCATTAAGGTAAGAACCAAAGCCGTATTTACGCATATCTTCAACGGTTATATCGCGAATTTCTGGCTGGATCATTTGCGCAATTTTTTGCTCAAGGGTCATATTTGCCAACATTTTCGCAATTTGTGCTTCCATTTCTGGATTTGCTGCAATGCCCGTTTCGATATTTGGCCAAATTTCTTGCTCAGTGCTCACGTTGGTCACCTTATCTTGTCCAGTACAACCTAGCATGCTGACGCTTGCCATCATTAACGAACAGAGAGTGAATGTTTTTTTCAATTTCATTTTTTGCACCTATGAAGTCTGAGTTGATACTTTTGAGCCAACCAGCGCAAAGTAAGTAATATATAAATAACAGGCGATTGGTAAGAATAACGCCATTTGCACGCCAATAGAATCTGCTAATACGCCTTGTAGTAATGGAATAATCGCTCCCCCTACAATCGCTAAACATAAAATGCCTGAGCCTTTTGAGGTGTATTTGCCAAGGCCGTGTAAAGCAAGGCTAAAAATGGTTGGGAACATAATCGAGTTACATAATCCCACAAGCAAAATTGCCCACATAGCAAGGCTGCCCTCACCCGTCATAGCAATCAATACTAACAATACCGCCAACAAGCCATGGCATGCCAACACCTTGCCTGCATTAAATTTCTGCATTACAACTGCACCAATAAAACGGCCAACCATGGCTCCTGCAAAGTAGTAGCTAATATAATGCGCAGCTTCATTTTCTGGTAAACCAGCAATGTTATCTAGGGTCAAAAAGCCCACCAAAAAGCTACCAATCGCCACCTCTGCGCCTACATACACAAAAATACCTACAGCACCTAAAATGAGGTGGCGGTAACGCCAAACACTGCCTAAATCAACAAAATCTTCTAAATCTTGATGTGCCGCTTCGCTATCACTTTCTTTACCTAGTTTTGGCAGTTTTAAAAATGCAAAGATAACCGCAAGTACCAACAAGCTTAACGACAACATTAAATAAGGGAGTTTCACTTCTTCTGCGGTGGCTTGACTAACCTCAGATAGAATTAACCAACCACCAAAAATTGGCGCAACCGTGGTTCCTAACGAGTTAAATGCTTGTGTCATAGTCAAACGCGAAGACGCCGTTTTTTGCGGACCAAGTACACTTACATAAGGATTGGCAGATACTTGCAAAATCGTGATACCCGAGGCAAGTACAAACAAAGCCAATAAAAATAACTCATACACATGGGCAACCGCAGCGGGGTAAAACAGTGCACACCCCACGGCTGCGACCACTAAGCCAACCACGATACCAAACTGGTAGCCAATACGACTGACCAACTTTCCAGCAGGGATCGACATCACAAAATACGCACCAAAGAAGCAAAATTGAATGAGCATAGCCTGCGTATAGTTAAGTGAAAACATACCTTTTAAATAAGGGATTAAAATGTCATTCAGACAGGTTATGAATCCCCACATAAAAAATAATGTGGTCAATGATGCCAGCGCAAAGTGCTGCTTAGGCATATCTGCTTGGCTTACAGCAGCCGACACAGGGGTTGAAACATGAGCCATAATTTTCTTCTCTAGTTAATTATATTTATCAGTTTGTTACAGCAAGATTTAATACTTAATCACTAACAGCAAATAGCGAAATATGTTGCAACATTAAATGTAAGCGCTTACATTTATAACATATAAATCATATTTAGCAATTTATTTGCAGAAAAATTGTAAGCGCTTACAACTGAGTCTAAGCTCTAATTTACCAAGCCTTACACTTAACCCGAAGGACGAGTATCTACTGTGTATAAATCAATTTCACTGTTACCAGATTCATCTTTACTCAAGCCCGAGTTCACGTTTGGTGTGGCAACAGCTTCATTCCAGATTGAAGGGGCACGCGATAAGCGCCTTGATTGTATCTGGGATACATTTTGCGAAAAGCCTGGCGCTATTGCTGACCAAAGCCATGGCGATGTAGCTTGTGACCATGTTGCACGTTGGCAGCAAGATGTCGAGATGATTGCAGATTTGGCTGTCGATGCTTACCGCTTATCTATTTCGTGGCCAAGGGTCATGCAGCAAGATGGCTCGGTTAACGAGCAAGGTATGGCGTTTTATGTTCAGTTATTAACGGCTTTAAAAGCGCGTAACATTAAAACCTATGTCACCTTATATCACTGGGATTTACCTCAATACCTTGAAGATAATGGCGGCTGGTTAAATCGCGAAACAGCCTATAAATTTAAAGACTATGCCGAACTTGTTACTCAACATTTAGGGCATTTGGTTGATTCATTCGCCACCTTGAACGAACCATTTTGTAGCGCTTATTTAGGCTATGAAGTGGGTGTACATGCACCTGGCATAAAATCACAACAAGCTGGCCGACAAGCAGCGCACCACTTACTACTCGCCCACGGCCTTGCTATGCAAGTATTACGTAAAAACTGCCCAAGCACAGAAGCAGGTATCGTATTAAACTTCAGCCCAACGTATCCTTTAACCGAAGATGATAAAAAAGCCGCAGAGCTTGCTGATCAATACCACAATCAATGGTATATCAAAGCGGTTTTAGAAGGTGCTTACCCCTCTTTAATGGATGATTTAGCAGATGAAGTTAAACCAATTATTATTGCTGGCGATATGGCAATTATTCGTCAAGCCGTCGACTTTATTGGCGTTAACTATTATACCCGCATACACTACAAAAATACCGCTGATGGCTGGTTTGAAGAAGCAAACCTTGCGGATGTTCGTGTTACCGATATGGGCTGGGAAGTTTATCCTCAAGGCTTAACTGAGCTTTTAGTATCATTGCATCAGCAATATGATTTACCAAAAATGTACATTACCGAAAATGGCGCAGCCATGGCCGATACATTAGAAAATGGTGAAGTGAACGACATAGAACGCGTAGATTATTATCACACTCATTTAAATGCAGTGTGTGATGCAATTCGCCAAGGCGTCGATATTCAAGGCTACTTTGCGTGGAGCTTAATGGACAACTTTGAGTGGGCCTATGGCTACGAAAAGCGCTTTGGGTTAGTTTATATTGACTACCAAAGCCAACAACGCATTTTAAAAGAAAGCGCAAAACAATATCGCGCGCTACTCAAACAGCGATAAAAATAACAACAATCGAGAACACACATGCTGACAAAAAGAGAAAAAATAGCCTACGGATTAGGCGACACAGCAAGTAATATCATCTTTCAAACGGTGATGTTATTTTTAACTTTTTTCTATACTGATATCTTTGGTATTTCACCCGCGATTGTTGGCACCTTGTTTTTGGTGGTGAGAGTCGTTGATGCCATCACCGACCCATTAATGGGAGCCTTAACCGATTCAACTCGCACTAGGTGGGGAAGCTATCGCCCCTACTTACTCTGGCTCGCTTTACCATTTGGGGTGATCAGCATGATCACCTTCACCACACCAGATCTACCTGAGTCAGGCAAAGTCATTTACGCCTTTGTCACTTACACTTTGCTGATGCTGGTGTACACCGCGATTAACATTCCTTACTCAGCGTTAGGAGGGGTATTAAGTGGCGACCCTAAAGAGCGAGTATCCATTCAATCTTATCGCTTTGTGTTTGGTATGCTGGGCGGCTTAATTGTCAGTGCCTGTACTTTGCCTTTGGTAAACTGGCTTGGCAAAGGTGATAACGCTACAGGCTACCAACTCACTATGGCCCTGATGAGCGGCTTAGGTGTGATCTTATTCTTAATTTGTTTTCGCTTTACCAAAGAGCGCGTAGCGGCGCATAACAGCTCATCGTTGAGCTGGAAAACTCGCATGAACACGCTATGGCAAAATGGCCCATTTAAAGTATTGTGCTTTGCTGCATTTATGTTGTTAACCAGTATGGTACTGCGCACCACCCTTGCCATTTACTATGTAAAATATGTACTTGGTGAAGCCGAGTTGGTCACCTACTTTGTTACCATCGGCATGATAGGTAATATTCTGGGCTGTGCCTGTGCAAACCCACTCAGTAAACGCGTTGATAAGAAAACCGCCTATATTCGTTTGCAATACATCTCTGCGGCAATTAGTTGCGTGGCATTTTGGTTGCCGGGCGAACAACTTGCACTTGCCTTTGCGGTGTACTTTTTGTGGTGTTTTTTCACGCAAATGGCAACTCCGTTACTGTGGGCAAAAATGGCCGACACCATAGATTATGGGCAATGGAAAACCGGTGAAAGGCTAACAGGCCTAGTCTATGCAAGCGTGGTCTTTTTTATTAAGCTTGGCCTTGCTCTTGGCGGTGCCATTGCAGGTTGGTTATTGGCATTTTATGGCTATGAAGCCAATACCGAACTCAGTGAACACACGCTCTCGGGTATCTTAATTTCATTTACCCTTTACCCAGCAATAGGTAGTATGCTTGTCGCATTTATCATGAAAAGGTATATTCTTGATAATCAAACGGTTGAGCGGATCAGTGCCGATTTATCGTTAAAAAAGCATCCATAACTTTGTTTAAAAAGGAATAACATGGCCACCATTTACGAGGTGTCGAAACTTGCAGGCGTTTCTCTTGCAACCGTTTCGCGAGTAATGAACAACAATGCAAATGTCAGTGATGCAACACGTAAAAAGGTCACTGCCGCAATGGATGAGCTTGGCTATAGACCTAACTCAATTGCTCAGTCACTGGCATCAAATTGCTCGAACAGTGTTGGTCTACTGGTCTCTGAATTACAGGGTCCGTTTTACGGGCCTATGATGAGCGGCATTGAAAATACCTTTCGTAACCAAGGCAAACATCTGATTATTGCTGCGGGTCACAGTGAAGAAGAACGCGAAAAACAAGGGATTGAATTTTTAATTAGCCGTAACTGCGATGCGCTTATTTTGCATGTTGAAGCTGTCAGCGACGACTACCTAATTAAACTTAGCAAAGGCCGTACTCCGTTTGTACTAATCAACCGCTATATCAGCGAACTCAGTGACCGCTGCATTTTGCTTAATAATATTAAAGGCGGCTATTTAGCGGCGAAGCATGTGTTAGAGCAAGGTCATAAAGACATTGCCTACATCAGTGGACCAGCTTGGAAGCAAGATGCCAAAGACCGCCTAGAAGGCCACAAACAAGCGCTGGCTGAGTTTAACCTTGAGTTTGATGAAAACCTATTATTTCAAGGTGATTTCATGGAAGCGAGCGGTTATGAGGGGTTAAAAGCGCTTCATCAACAAACGCATCCATTCACGGCGCTTATCTGTGCTAATGATGAAATGGCAGTAGGCGCCATGGCAAGCGCACGCGATTTAGGGCTAACGTTACCTAAGCAATTGTCGATTATGGGCTACGATAACGTGTTTTTCACCCGTCACGTTTACCCACAATTAACCACCATTAATTACCCCATAAATGAAATGGGTCGCATGGCTGCTGACTGGGTATTAAACCAAGTTTATCAAAAACAAACACCGCCGTTACAAACGCTATTTGAACCTGAACTTGTAGTCAGGCATTCAATTAGTCAGCAATAAGTTCGGATAACAAGCCAAGGTTAATCGGTTTTAACAGCACTTGTTCTATATCAAGTTGTTTAATTCTTTCTGGCTCTGGTTCGGCGCCACTTACAATGACTAATTTTAAGTCGGGATGGCGCTGTTTAATTTCTTTTGCTAAATCTAGCCCTCCACCATCAGGCAAATGCATATCGAGTAATACTTTAGCAAAATTTTGGTCGTCACTAAGTGTCTCAAGACAAGCGGCACAACTTGGCGCTATGACAGTTTCAACACCTAAGCTTTCAAGCAATAATTGGGTAATCTGTGCCGCATCACTGTCGTCTTCAACCAATAAATAACGCGTGCTTTGGTTGGTCATTTCAGGGCTGTCGTCTTGCTCAACCACAGGTGCAGTATTGCCTTCGCAAATATAATGATTAAGCACTTGGTAAAGCAACCCAGAATCAACCGGCTTGGCAATCATATCGTTAAAACCAAGTGCACTTAACTCTGTTTTCACCCCTTTCATAGTGGCTGCAGTAAGCGCGATAATTGGCCCTTGATAACCCATTTTACGAAGTTCAATAGTGGCTTCTTTACCGCCCATAACCGGCATATGCAAGTCAATAAATACAATATCAAAAGGCTTACCCGCTTGTTCTGCACTAGCGACTTTCTCAATGGCCTGTTTACCGTGCTCTGCGTATTCCACTTCAGCACCGGTCATGGTGATCATATGACCAACGAGATTGCGTAAATCTTTTAAATCGTCAACAACTAATACCCGACCACTGGTTTCTAGGGTGGCTAATTTTTGTTGGCAATCTGGGTTTGAATCAAAACGCAGTACTTGGCGCTCAACATCTCGAATGTTGCCCGGGTAAATCGAAAGGGTAAATTCAGAGCCTACGCCTTGCGTTGATTCAAGCTCAATAGAGCCTTGCATGCGGCTAAGTAGCTCAGAACAAATGGCGAGGCCAAGCCCTGCTCCACCCACATCACGGGATTCTACATCGGCAATTTGTTCAAATGGCTTAAAGATCAGTGCTTGTTTTTCAGGGGCAATACCCAGGCCTGTGTCTTTAATGCTAAAAAACAGCATTTCCCGCTCATTAACCCAAGCAGTCCAAGCACGCACTGTGATCTCGCCTTGGTTAGTAAACTTAATTGCATTGTTGATAATGTTAATTAGGATTTGGCGTAACCGCGTCGCATCTGTGTTGACAACTAAAGGTAAGGCTTGCTGAGATTCAAATTTAAGTGTTAAGCCTTTATCAACCGCTGAGACGCGCATTAAGGTATATACGTCCGCCATTAGGCTATCTAAATTGACATCACTGCAATTGAGCTCAAGTTTATCAGCAGCAATTTTTGATAGGTCGAGCACGTCATTAAGTAAGCTCAGTAGATGCTTACCATTTCGGTAAATCACACCCAGCTCGTTTTGAGCATGCTGGTTCTTACCGCTTTGCATTAGCAACTCGGTATAACCCAAGATGGATGACAGGGGCGTACGTAACTCATGGCTTAAATGCGCCAAAAAACGGTCTTTAGAACGGTTTTCTGCTTCAGCTTTTAAGCGTTCAACACGCTCATCTTCAACATCTCGTCGTGCTAACGCATAACGAATAGCGCGGGCAAAGCGGCTAGAGTTCATCTCGCTTTTAACAAGGTAATCAACCGCACCGGCATCAAGCGCTGCAGAATCGAGTGCTTCATCTGATTGCCCGGTAAGCATGATAATCGGACCGCGAAAACCATTATCAACGGCCCGTTTTAGCACTTCTAAACCATCAGAGGCACCTAAACGATAATCTAACAAACAAATATCATGCTTGTTTTCGCTCAGCACACTGATGGCCTGTTCAGGGCAACTTAACCACTCAACATCGAATGTATGGGAACCTAATTGCTCTAGGTAGTCGCAAGTAAGAATATAATCGTCTTCGTCGTCTTCTACTAAGAGTAATCGGGTTACCTTATCTAACATTCTTATTCCTTATAGCAATTTGCTTAATAAAATATTATCGCAAATTGGAATTAATCGTTCTGTGGTGTTGGCAGCTCTACAAACTCTACCCAGTATTTCCCTAATGTTTGCATTAACTCGACTAAACCTTCAAAAGTAACTGGCTTAGTAATGTATGATGCAGCCCCTAAGTCGTAGCCTTTAACCATATCTTCTTCTTGTTTTGATGTAGTTAAAATCACCACCGGAATACCCTTCAAGTTAGGGTTAGCTTTGATTGCTTGTAAAGCTTCACGACCGTCCATACGCGGCATATTCAAATCGAGTAAAATCAAGCCCGGGCGCGGTGAGCTTTCTTTTTCACTAAATTTGCCTTTACGCTCAAGGTATTCAAGCAGTTCTACACCGTCTTCAACAAAAAACAGCTCGTTTAATACACGGCTTTCGGCCAATGCATCTTGGGTTAATAAACGATCATCTTCGTCGTCATCAGCCATTAAAATGGTTATTGGTTTAACTTTATTAAGTGGCATTACGCCTCTCCTTTTAGTGTGAAAAGCGATGTTTCCACGGGTAATTTAAGAGTGAAGCTTGCACCCTCACCAACGCGACTACTTGCCGTTATTTCTCCACCATGACGCTCCACAATACGGCGACAAACCGATAGTCCTATGCCTGTGCCTTTGTATTGCGAACGACCATGTAACCGCTGGAACGGAACAAATATTTTTTCTAGATATTCTTCTGAAAAGCCGATTCCGTTATCTGAAATTGTAATAACTTCCCACTCTACATCAGTGTGATGAACTTCGCTAAACTCTGAAATTCGCTGATATGCAATATCAATCACAGGCGCAACATTCTCACGTCTAAACTTTACTGCATTCGACAGAATGTTTAAGAACAACTGTAGCATTTGACTCGGGTCTGCTTGAATATGCGGTAAGGTATCGAGGTTAACCGTGGTCTCAGATTCTTTTATTGCGATTTCAAGATCATCAAGTACCTCTGCAACGACTTCATTCAAATCTGTATCAACAAAGTCCTTACCACGAGTGGTTACCCGTGAGAACTCAAGCAGGTCATTGATTAAATTAGACATACGCTGCGCCGCATTTTTCATCCGGCTTATATAGTCGATACCTTTTTCACCTAGCTCATCTTTAAACATCTTTTCAAGGCGGTCACTGAAGGCTTGAATTTTACGTAGTGGCTCCTGTAAGTCATGGCTTGCTACGAAGGCAAAATCTTCCAGCTCTCTATTAGAGCGACTTAACTCATCCGAATAAATGGTAAGTTCTTGGGTTCGCTCTGCTACTTTTGCCGCCAGGCTTTCATTTTGCTTTTCAAGCTCATCTCGATACTCCGCTTGGTTTCGTAAATTAATACGAGTTAACACAAACATACCAATAAGCAGTAAAGCACTTGTCACTGCAGTAATCGCAAATGTTAACTTCGCTTCGTTTTTAATTTGTGAGAGCTTTGCAAACTGCTCTATTTTGAAGTTGAGCTCTCGCATTTGAATTTCATCAACCGCGGAACGAATCTCTTTATATAGTTCTCGACCTTGGTCTGTTAATAATAAACGTCGAGCCTTAACATCTTTATTTGCAAGGGCCAGATCAGTTGTTTTAGTCATTACCGCCACTTTGTCGTTTACCAAATGTATTAAACGAGCAATGCGGTCTGCTTGACCTTCAATTTCTGAGTGCAAACTTTTCACAAGCATGATCTGCGCCTGCATTGAAGCGATTGCATCATTATAAGGCAGTAAATAATCTTCTCGGTCACTAAGAAGATAACCTCGCTGACCTGACTCAGCCTGTACTACAGATAAATGCAGCCGCTCTATTGCAGTATTAAGTGAGTTAGTATTATCAAGACTACTTTGTGTTTCTGTTAGAGAGCGAATGCTATTGAGGGCTAAAAAAGCATTCGCCACCACGATACACAGCACCACGGCAATAAAGCCAGCCCAACTGACCGCTATTTTTCCTTTTTGTTTTTGCATTTGCTTCCCAATCAATGAGTGCTCAATCTGCTGCGTGAGTGTCACTTATTTCTTGTAAGTGTTCACTGCACTGCTGACAGTTTGTAATTATTTTATCTAATGCCTCGAGCGCTTTTTGCTTAGGCATATCATTTTCTAATACGAGCTTAACTAACTCTGCATTCATTGAAATACGGTTAAGTGGCGCACGAGCATCGTGCACCATTTTTCGTAAAGACTCGTTGTTACTCATAGCTATCCTTAGTTATTTGTATTCGCCAATGCCCCCATAAGCATTTAAACGGTTATAAAGTGTTTTCGTACTGATCCCCAGCATTTGCGCAGCAATAGTCTTATTACCTTGTACTTTATCTAAAGTCGCGTGGATCAATTCTTTTTCAACTTCTTCAATGGTTTGCCCTGCAACAACTTGGTTTGCTTGACTCTCTTTATTCACTTTAGAAAACGGTGATTCTAACGAATCAGGTAAAGTAATAACGGAGCCTTTAGGGTCACTCATGATAAAGGCACGGTGTATAGCATGGCGAAGTTCACGCACGTTACCAGGCCAATCATGTGCCTCAAGTTCTTTGATTTGCGCTGCTTGCCATTTAAAGTCGGTGCCGTTTTCATCATTAAGCTGCTCTAAAAAGGCATTGGCAAGCAATGGAATATCTTCTTTGCGCTCACGAAGCGGTGGAATATCAATAGGGAATACCGCTAAACGAAAGTAAATGTCTTCACGAATAACATTATTTTGCGCAAGGTCGGTCAAGGTGCGGTTGGTTGCAGAAATAACGCGGCAATTTACCGCTTGCTCTTTGGTTCCACCCACTCGAGTTACTTTTTTACTTTCGAGTACACGTAGTAAGTTTGGCTGCATATCAATGGGCATTTCTGTCACTTCATCTAAAAACAAAGTACCACCAGCAGCTTGCTCAAACACCCCCTCTTTACGTGCAATAGCGCCTGTAAATGCGCCCTTTTCATGGCCGAAAAGTTCGCTACCAATCAGCTCTTTAGAAAATGCACCACAGTTAGTTGCTACTAAAGGACCATCACACTCAGTGGCGTTGTGAATTGCCTGAGCAACCACTTCTTTACCAGCACCACTTTCACCCATCAACATTACATTGGCAGAAGTTGCTGCAACACGCTCAATCATAGTGTAAAGCTTTTGCATCACCTCAGATTCACCAATTAAGGTGCCAAAGTGGCGCTTTATAGCTGGCGTTGCTTTTTTCTTAGGGCTTGCTTTTTTCGGGTTGAGTACCCGTTCTATATCTTCTCGTTGTAGTGGTTTGACTAGGTGACCAACATTAGGCTCACACATTTCAGCCAACTTACCCTTTACTGAAGGGTGCCCTGAAATTAACGTAACACGAGGCGATTGACCGATTGCTTTTAAGTGCTCAAGCAAATGTAGACCGCTGCCATCTGGCAACATAAAATCTAAAAAAACATGGTCAAACGTGTTGTTTTCAAACCATTGCTCAGCTTCAGCAAGGTTCGCTGCGGTATTTATATTGTGCCCGAGGAACTCAACAATGTGACAAACTACATCACTAAACTCACTGTCATCATCAACTAAAAGTACGTTTAACATATTTATTCCATAAGCTTTTTTAATCATTCTACGCTTAGTTCCAATAAAAATAAAATAAAGCGCGTTAGATATTAATTGAATTCAAATTACGACCATATTACTGCATTTAGTTCCACTTTAGGGTAAAAAGTGAGAAAAATACTAGAAACGGGTTATTATTGCCTACTCAATATTAAGCTGAGCTGTACTTATATTAAGTTGTAATCATATGAAGTTATTAAGAAAAGTTATCCACCCAAGTTTAGGAAGCGACTACGGCACTGTATTTATTCGTAACACTGCTCGCGCCGTCGTATTAAAAGGCGAGCAAGTACTGCTTTTGTATACCGCTCGTTATGATGACTACAGTTTACCGGGTGGCGGGGTTGATAAAGGCGAAAGTATTGAGCAAGGGCTCCTGCGAGAACTTCATGAAGAAACAGGTGCACAACAAATTCAAATAAAGCAGTCACTAGGCTTATACGAAGAAATCAGACCTTGGTACAAAGACGACTTTGACTGTGTTCATATCAAATCTTATTGCTACTTTTGTGAAATAAGCGATGAATTTGCTGACCCAAAAATGGAGCACTACGAAGTGCAAAATGGCATGCAACCTAAGTGGGTGAATATATTTGATGCCATCGCACACAACGAAACCACAATGGCAATGAGTGAAAAGCAGGGCTTATCGATTCAGCGCGAGACCTTTTTATTAAAGCTGATTGCTGACACTCTTTAAGTTTTTTACATTACTTTACGCAACCCTCAGCCATTGGGGCAGTCTATACTTATAATTAAAGCCAATTATGAGAGTCAACCAAGAGTAAAGTGGCTGCCCTTTCTAAGCCAACCATCCTTTTACATTGGATCGTTGCCATTTTGTTTATCGGCGTATTTGCGATGGGCATTTATGTTGCTGATTTTGCCGAGCCACCCGCTAAATTTACTTATATGGGATGGCATAAATCAATGGGCTTAGTAGTATTAGTTTTTGCCATCGCAAGGCTTGTTTGGCGCATAAAAGAAGGCGCATTACCTGCAACATCTGACATGCCTAAATGGCAAACCGTAATTGCTCACCTCATTCATGGCTTATTATTACTTGCGACCCTAGTTATGCCGTTATCTGGATTTATCATGAGCTATGCGGGCGGTCGTGCAATTAGCTTCTTTAAGTTTGAGCTATTGAGCGCACCAGAAAAAACACCTTGGCTTGCAGATGCAGGCAGCTTTGTGCACCACAGTTCAGTGCTCATTATCGTGGTGATTTTAGCCTTACACGTTGCTGCTGCACTTAAACACCAGTTTGTTGACAAAGATGGCATGCTGAGCCGCATGCTAGGTAAGTCTTAAATAAAATTTAAGCGGGCTTAGGGTTAGCATAAAAGCGCCATAAGCCCACTAAATTACTTATTAAAAACACTGTTTCCATTACCACTGCTAATGGTGAAAACGCTAATAAATTGTGAACTATCCAGCACACAGTGCCGACAATCATCAACAGGCGTAAGGTAAAATCTTTGCCTTGGAATGAAGCATAGGTTTGCATTAACGTTGCTGCCAGTGCGATAAAGCTAACCCAGCTATGCAACGTTAATAGTACTGCGCTAATACTCAAAAGCATAAACGCTATCATCACCCAAGTTTTGCGCGCAAAAATACAATAGCCATAACGTAGGGCGGCAATCAGCATTAAGCTTGCAGCACTGAAATTATCAAGCAGCATAAAATGCACTGATGTCAGTAATACTGAGCTAAACAAACAAGCTAAAATAGCTTGTCTTTGTTTAAACTGAAAAGAAGCCAAATCGAGTAATGTGGCAATGGCAACTAAGCACTGAGATAAAATAAACATAACGACTCCTGAAAAATCAGCAGTGTAATGTTCACTGTTTTGCTGCGCCTTAACTTAAGTTAAGACGCCGTCTAATTCGCGATAAAGAAATCGCTGAAATCCCTAAATACATAGCAACATCGTTTAAGCTTAATTGCTCAAGCCAGTGCGGTTTTTGATCTAATAAATATTGATAACGTTGCTCTGGCGTATTGAGTAATAAAAACGCTTCTTTTGCTTCTTTAAACAATAATTGCTGACTAATTAATTGATATTTAATTGCTTGCCAGTCAGTACTATCAAATAAAACCAAA
The DNA here is from genome assembly GCF_017808125.1 of Pseudoalteromonas sp. PA2MD11. Taxonomy (NCBI): domain Bacteria; kingdom Pseudomonadati; phylum Pseudomonadota; class Gammaproteobacteria; order Alteromonadales; family Pseudoalteromonadaceae; genus Pseudoalteromonas; species Pseudoalteromonas sp. PA2MD11. The sequence goes on along the minus strand of NZ_JADKNF010000005.1, from coordinate 192,135 downwards.
GGCACCTTAATAAGCTCAGCATCACGTATTACTTTGAGTTGATAGAGCGCAGGGGTTTTAGTTAACCAGTTACCATAAAGCAGTGCAAACTCATCTTGAAAGTAAAACTCTTTACACTTTTGTGTGCCTTGCGATGATGCATGTAATGCACCAAGCACCCCTGATATAATTAAGTAACCCGCATCTTGCTCATCGCCTTGCTGTAATAAAATATCACCTTTAGCGTACCGCTTTATAGCGCATTGCTCTGCAAGTTTGTTACGAAATTCACAGGCTAGCTGATGGTAACTATCACCGAGCGGGAGTAACTGGGTATCTGTCAAGATTGCCAACCTTGCATTAGTAGCTCAGTAATTTGCTGAGCGTTTATACCTTCTCTAACAATAAAGCGCTCACCACACCAAAGTGGTGAAAAACCACTATCGCCTTTGGCTTCAGCTTTTGCACGTAATGCGGTCATCGCAATAGACGCATACGGAAAAGGCGGCGCTTGCTCTGGCATCACGCCTAACTCTTGCATCACTCTGTTGCGTATTCCTCGTGCCGGGCGACCAGAGAATAAGGTCGTCAATTCGGTTGAGTTTAGTGCAGCTGTTTTTAATACTTCACGATGTAAAGCACTTGTTGTCGCTTCTTCACAAAGTAAGTAAGCGCTCCCTACCTGCACTGCTGCGACACCTAATGCTTGATAGTGCGCTACATCTTCTGCTGTGCAAATTCCACCTGCTGCAATAACGGGTATATCAAGCTCTACACATTCGCGCACTAATTGCGCAGTGATTGGTTGCAGCGATAAATCCATCGATAAAAAATGACCTCGGTGACCGCCTGCTTCAATCCCTTGTGCAATAACCGCATCAGCACCATTTGCTTGTAACCAGCGCGCTTCATCTAACGTTGTGGCTGATGAAAGAACAGCCCCGCCCCACGCTTTAATCTGAGAAACAATCTCTTTACTGGGCAGACCAAAATGAAAGCTTACAACGGCAGGCGTGTAAGGTGCGATAATATCTATTATTTGTTGATTAATTGGCTGGCGCGAAGCATTACGGGTAAATTGTGAGACATCGACAGCAAACTCATCAAAATAAGGTGTAAGCAGATTATGCCAAGCCGTTTGCTGAGCCAGGGTATAGTCAGGGGTTTGATGACAAAAGAAATTAAGGTTGTACGGCTTGTCCGTATGCTGACTAATGTAATCAAGCTCTGAGACTAGTTGCTCAGCCGAAAGCATAGCGCAAGGTAAAGAACCAAGCCCTCCAGCTTCACACACAGCGACTGCCAGTTTGGCATTTTGCACACCCGCCATCGGCGCTTGAATAATCGCAAGTTCAGTTTTTAACACAGAATTTGTCATTACATATTCCTTGTAAGTTTTTCAACCTAATGCAGTTTTTACAAAGTTTAAGCTTCTCAAAGGCTAACTGAAAAATAAAAGTCTTCCAAAACAATAAGCTATAAAACTCAAAAAATAGGTATTAGCTTTGCAGACTAGCTCCTACAACTTTGTAAGGAGATAATGATGACTGATACTATTACTACAATCAATCCAACTAATGAACAAACGCTCAAGACTTATAACTTATTGTCACTGCAACAAGCACAGAGTGAAGTTGACCAATGTCATCAAGCATTTTTAAAATGGCGCACTACATCCCATGAGCACCGCGCAAAATTACTTAATAAACTTGCACAAGTAATTGATTCTAATCAACAAGAATTAGCCCAACTAATGACCGATGAAATGGGTAAGATTTACCAACAGGGCCTTCAGGAGGTTGAGCTTTGTGCAGCAATTTGTCGTTATACCGCTGAGCAGGGACCAAAAGTGCTTGGCGATGAAAAGCGAGATATGCAAGACGGACATGCAATTATTAGTTACCAACCAATTGGTGTAATACTTGGTATTCAACCATGGAACTTCCCGCTATATCAAGTCATTCGCTATGCTTGCGCGAATGTTATGGCAGGTAACACCACAGTGCTAAAACATGCTGGTAATGTATTTGGCATGGCCGAAAAGATTGAACAGTTATTTAAACTGGCTGGTTTTGACGATTATTGCTTTAAGAACTTACTTATTGACGGTAAAACCGCAAGCGAACTAATAGATCACTCAGCGATTCGTGGTGTAACCTTTACTGGCAGCGATGGCACAGGCAAAAAAGTCGCAGAGCGAGCAGCTAAACAGGTTAAGAAAACCGTGCTCGAATTAGGCAGTAACGATGCATACATCGTACTTGATGACGCTGATTTAAATACGGCGATTACCGCATGTACGCAAGGTCGTTTGATAAACAACGGACAAACCTGTGTTGCGGCAAAACGCTTTATTGTGGTTGATGCTTTATATGATGATTTTAAAGCTCTAATCAAAGAGCAATTTGAGCAAGTTGTTCTTGGCGATCCGAACGATGAAAAAACCACGCTTGGCCCAATGGCCCGTAAAGATCTACGAGATAAGCTTCATCAGCAAGTGACTGAATCAGTAAATGCAGGTGCGAGCATTATTACCGGCGGTAAAGTTGCTGAACACACCGGCTTTTATTACACCCCGACCTTGCTTGAAAATATCAAACCGGGCATGCCCGCTTATGACGATGAATTATTTGGCCCTGTGGCATCACTTATTCGAGCCAAAGATAACGCTGAAGCAATGCAAATTGCTAATGATTCACGCTATGGTCTTGGCGGCGGTATTTTCTCAAAAGATGAACAAGCAGCCATTGAGCTTGCAAAGCTTCACTTTGACACCGGTATGGTAAATATCAATGGTTATGGTCTTGCGCAACCGAACTTACCATTTGGTGGTGTAAAAGACAGTGGCTATGGCCGTGAACATGGCGGTTTTGGACTACGAGAATTTGTTAATATCAAAACCATTATGGTCAACGACTAATCACTATTAAGGGCTCATTAGAGCCCTTTTTCATATCTGATTTTGCCGTCCTTAATAAGGTTATCGTTTTTCAAACATTGGCACTTGCTGCTTAGACGCTGCTGGCATTTTTAACTCATCCACTGCTTTTTCTTTATCTATCTGCTCTTGTTGTTTTTGGTTGTCAGAATCGGGGTTATAAACAAGCTCTGTAAGAAGTGCAAAATGGTCTGAACCATACTTTGCCAAACGCTCAATACGCTTAACACTAAACTCATTACTATGAAAAAGGTGATCAAGTGGCCAGCGCATTAAGAAATAACTGGCATGAAAGGTATTAAAAAAGCCGCGGCCTTTACGTGGATCTAACAAGCCACTAATACGCATAAACAAACGGGTACTACGCGACCAAGCAACATCATTTAGATCTCCTGCAACAATACAAGGTCGCAGTCTGTTTTTAAGTGCTTTTGCTAAGATAATTAGCTCAGTATCACGCGGCCGTGAGCTGTCTTCTTCCGTGGGGCTCGGAGGTGCAGGATGGATAAAATGCCCTTGAACTTCTACGCCATCTGCATCTTCAAACAAAATATGGATTGAGGGGATATCGCTTTCTATAAGCTCACAAACTTGCTGTTGTTTAATTTTAAACTTGCTGTACAAGTGCATACCATAACGATTATCTTTTGGGCAGTACACTCGATACGGGTATTCTTGCTCTAAACTGCTCAGTTCGTTCTGCCAAGTTTGATCAGACTCTAACGTAATGAGTAAGTCTGGTTGGTGCGTGTTAACTAAAGCAATGAGTTTGTCATATTCGCTGTTCGACATCAGTACATTTGCCGACATAATGCGAATACTGTGCTTATCGGTTTTATTGCTTGAGGCAACTTCTTTATTAGCGAGCCTTGTGTAAGGGTAAATCCAGCCAACTTGTAAAAGCAACACGACGATACTCGCCAGAGCACAACCAATATAAGGCGCGGAGCCCGTGCGACTGATTAAATAGCTTGCAGCAATTAAACTCGCACAAGCAAGGTAAACCACTTGCAAGCGTACAAAGTCACAACTGCGAATTAAATAATGTTGGGAATATGAAAATGGCAAGATTGAGGCCACTAGCAGCATGGCCAATAGTGAACCCAATCCATAAGTCATGATCGATTCAAGCAAAACTAGCGGCTCAGAATAGAAATAATTTCTCGAGTGTCTTCCACTAAACGCACGACAGTATCGTCAACTTGAATTGAGATTAGACCATCTCTATCTCGAGATTTAATCACTTTACCGCGGCGGTAAATATCACGGTCAAGAATATCGCCTTTACGTAATTTCTTCTGCCAACCGGGTGGTAAATCACCACCATTATCAAGTTTCTTTTCAAGGCCAGGTGGTAGACTTTTATCTTTGCCCTTATCCTTATCTTTATCTTTTGCAAGTGCGCCAGCCGTCACTAGGCTAAAACCTATCACTGCAACTGTTAACAATGCTTTCATGCGAGTGCTCCTTCTATGAGTCCCAATTAAGCGTAGCAAGTTTTTCTGAACTGGGTATGAAACCAGCTAAAAAAAGCCGCTAAGCGGCTTTTGACAGGATTAACGATGGCGAGTAACGATTGATAAAATCTCTCGCGTATCGTGTACTAGATGAATAAGGCGGTCATCGATTTCGATGGCAATAATGCCATTTCGGTCGCGACGTTTAATCACTCGCCCATGACGATATATATCACGGTCCAGAATATCACCATGGTGATAACGCTTATACCAACCAGGTGGTAAGCCACCACCATACCCTACTTTTTTGTATAAACCGGGTGGTAAGTCACGGTAGCTGTAATGGTCGTATCTATCGTAACGATCATGTCTGTCATGATGATGGTGATGTTTGTGGTGTTTTTTATGTTTTTTATGCTTTTTACGTTCGTGCTTATGTTCGTATCTATCGTGGTCACGATCATGTTTCGCGTTTGCTTCCATAGGTATCAAACTCAAACCTAAAACAGCAACTGAGATAGTAATTAATTTATTCATAAAAGAGACCCTCAACGTTTGCTCTTGATAAAAAGCTTAACGTTTTAGCCTGAATCATAGATGAAGGGTTACAATTTAAAAACGTAATTGTTTACATATCAAAATATTAGAAAGCCAACCTTTACATTTCTTTAAACTACTTTGGCACTATTTACGAAAAATCGAGTCTGAGTTACAGTTTCGTTTGAGGCGTTTGTCGTTATATTTGCAACATAAACAAAGGCTTCCTCACAACATAATAAGGATAATTTAATGAATGTTCTAAAATGGTGTTTGGTCATTAGTATTACTGCACTAACGGGCTGTAGTGCCATGATGAGCCAATATGGCAATCAAAAAACGCAATCAAGTTCATTGGTTGAGTACCTTTACCCAGACCAACAAGATAGAGCTGCACACCAAGCAACGATTCCAACTTTGAACTTACCAGCCACGGTAGGGATTGCCTTTATTCCTAACAAGTACAATGATGGCTTGCATCATGGTGATGAAGTCGCACTGCTAAATAAAGTTAAAAAGCAGTTTATGCAATATGACTACATAGACCGTATTGAAGTGATCCCAAGTACTTATTTAAAAGGCAGCGAAGGATTTACCGCATTAGAACAAGTATCACGATTATATGATGTGGATATTATGGCGCTTGTTTCATACGACCAAGTGTCGCAAAGCTTAGAAAATAACGCTGCATTTTTATATCTAACGATTGTTGGTTTATATGTGATCCCGGGCAATGAGAACTCAGTACAAACCTTTGTAGATACTGCCGTATTTGACGTGAAAAGCCGAAAAATGCTGTTTCGCGCTCCAGGTATTCATAAAGCAGAGCAACGCAGTACAGCAATTGGCATCGATGAAGTTGCGAAAGAGCAATCGCTGGCAAGCTTTAATGGCGCTGTTGATGACATGATCACGAATCTCGATGCTGAATTAGCGCAGTTTAAAACCCGCGTAAAAGAAGAAAAAGTAGCCAATGTCACACACAGAAATGGCAGTGGCGGCAGTAGCTTATTCTGGTTAGTGGCAGTACTGGCAGGTTTTGCCGTACATCGCCGTAGTGCATAACAGACAAAGTTATTAATCGAGAAAGCTTTTACCCATCCTAAAAAGCAGTTACCCTTTGGTTTTTGTTGTACCTAACCAAAGGGTTTTCATGAAGTTGTCGATACTTTCAGTGCTTGTGGGCACCTCATTATTTAACCAACATGCCATTGCAAATAATGAACTAGAACATATTACAACGACCGCATCACGCAGCGAAGTATTGGCAGATCCATTGCCTGTTGTGGTCAGCAGTATTTCACAGAAGCAACTAGCGCTTATCGCCCCAACTCACATTGAACAAGCCCTTAAACAGGTTGCTGGTGCTAATCTTCAACACGGTAACGGCCAAGAGTATTTACCCGCTTTACGTTCGCCTGTACTTTCTGGCGCAGGTGCCTGCGGTGGCTTACTTACCGCCGAAGATGGTATTCCACTTCGCGCAGCTGGTTTTTGCAACATCAATGAATTATTCGAAGCCCACACTGAAATGGCTGAACGCATCGAAGTACTGAAAGGTCCGGGCTCTGCACTTTATGGTTCAAACGCTGTACATGGTGTAGTCAACGTGATCACTCCAGATACAACCTATAACCACAACCAACTTGGTTTTGATTACGGCTCGTTTGGCTACACCCGCTACAAACTAGGTACGGGTCGTGATTTTGGCCAACAAGGTTTAGGTATTAATGCCACTATTACTCGAGATACGGGTTATCGTGATGACGAAAGTGTTGATCAAGAAAAGCTATCACTACGTCACCGTTTTGATGGCGAAAAACTAAGTGTAAGTACAGGCCTGACTTACACCCATTTAGATCAACAAACAGCTGGCTACATAGAGGGCTTTGAAAGCTACAAGGATAAGCAAATAGCTCAGTCTAATTTTGATCCTGATGCATTTCGTAAAGCCCGCTCTTTGCGTGTTTGGTCAAAGCTAAATTGGACACAAGATGAGGCTAACAGCTTTACCCTAACGCCTTATATCCGCGACCAAGACATGACCTTCTTTAAGCATTTTTTACCGGGTACTCCCCTTGAAGAAAATACTCAAAAAGGTGTTGGCCTGCAATCAAGCTGGCAGCACAAGTTAACCGGCTCTAGCCTGTTAACTGTTGGTTTTGATAGTGAGCTTACGGATGCTGACTTTTTACAATATCAAGACAGTCCCACTCAAGGCTCAGCGTTTTTAGTCGCCACCGTGCCACAAGGCAAACATTATGACTATCAAGTAACAAGCACCCTATTAGCACCGTTTGTGAACCTTGATTGGCAACTTGATGAGTTACTTATCAGCTTGGGTGGTCGATACGAGCGTATGCGTTATGACTACGACAATCATATGTTGACTGGCCGCACAAAAGAAGATGGCACAGCATGCGCCATGGGCGGATGTCGCTATTCTCGACCAGAAAGCGGCGAAAATCGCTTTACTAACTTCTCGCCAAAGCTTGGTTTAAGCTATCAATATGCTGAAAACCAGTTTATCTATGCCAATGCTTCAGAAGGTTATCGAGCACCGCAAGCGGCAGAGCTTTATCAGTTACAGCGCGAACAAAATGTCGCAGATCTGAAATCTGAAACAGCTAAAAATCTAGAGCTTGGTTTAAAAGGTCAACAAGCACAGCTGCATTATGTAGTTAGCTTTTATGCAATGAATAAAAAGAACGTAATTTTCCGCGACACTGATTTTTATTACGTCAATGATGGCCAAACCCAGCATCGTGGTATTGAGCTTGAGTTAGCTTATGCCATTACGCCAAGTCTATCTATGCAGTTAGCCGCGAGCCACGCCAAGCATACATACAGTTATGACCAAGTACTCAGCACAGTTAATATCAATGGTAATCTCATTGATACTGCACCACGTAACATCGCTAACTTACAGCTACTATGGCAAGCAAACGACATAACGCGTGTTGGCCTTGAGCTACATACCACCAGCAGCTACTTTACTGATCCTGAAAACCAGCATAGTTACGAAGGCCATTCATTAGTAAATTTAAGAGCGGCGTGGCAGCTAACAGACAACCTAACGGTGACTGCGCGAATAAACAATTTAACCGACGAGCGTTATGCAGAGCGCGCTGACTACACTACATTTAGTGGCGACCGCTACTTTCCGGGTAGACCGCGCAATGCCATGTTATCAGCAAGTTATCAGTTTTAAATAACCGCATTTTTTGGTGAGCTATCTCATAGTTCACCCACGCTGTTTCGTGTTTTGGTATGATAAATGTACCTCTTGCTATTACTCCTAAACAGCGTGACATCTTCTCAAAATCTAATTCGTAACCTTCTTTTAGTGCTGGGCATTTTTCTTATTGCAGCCAGCTTACGAGCCCCGATCACTGGCATTGCACCGGTACTTGAACAGATCATTGAACAGTTTCAGTTAAATGCATCGCAAGCCGGCATGTTGACGACTTTACCTTTAATCGCGTTTGCCATTGCCTCACCTATGGCGGCAAGTCTTGCTAAAAAGTGTGGCCTTGAAATATCACTGTTTATTGCCCTGGTACTCATAGGTATAGGGGTTGTCTCTCGGGTTATTGATTCTGCCACCGTGCTTTTTATTGGTACCGCAGTAATTGGTGTCGGTATCGCGATTGGTAATGTGTTATTACCAAGCCTAATAAAGCGTGACTTTCCACACAAAGTGGCAGTAATGACGTCGAGTTATGTTTTGGCGATGGGCATATTTGGTGGCAGCTATTCAGCACTCATCATTCCGCTCGCTGAATACAAAGAAATTGGCTGGCAATTGGCGCTTGCCAGTTATGCTTTACTGGTTGTGCTGGCTATTATGGTGTGGTTACCACAACTTAAGCAACATACCATGCCAAAACAGGCATATGTGTCAAACAATACACAAAACAAAATTTGGCACTCTGCACTTGCTTGGCAAATCACCTTATTGCTCGGCTTTAACTCCTTTTTCACTTATATCATGCTTGGTTGGCTACCCAGTATTTTAATAGAAGGTGGCCATAGTGCGCAGCACGCGGGCGCTTTGCAAGGCGCCTTTCAAGTAGCCTCTGCGCTACCAGGTATTGTGCTTATTCCTCTGCTTGCCAAATTAAAAGATCAACGCATCTTAACGCTAAGCTTGGCATTACTTGGCGCGCTTTGTTCTGTTGGATTATTAGTTGCGCCTAGTTTTGCGATGCTTTGGTCAGTCACCTTAGGTTTTTGCTCAGGTGCCTGTTTTATCTTAGGCTTATCATTTGTAAGCCTACGTACTCATGACTCAATGCAAGCCGCTGCGTTATCGGGTATGGCGCAATGTATCGGGTATTTATTGGCTGCCACAGGCCCTATTATTGCGGGCGCCTTACATAGTTATTTCAACAACTGGGCGGGAGCACTTTGGCTGTGTATGGCATCAAGCCTATTGTGTGCTTTATTTGGTTACTTAAGTGGCCGAAATATCACCATCGGCCAGCAATAAATATGAAACCACAGCTATTTAGGGGCGGTTTCAAAGGCACTCATATTAAACTCCTTGTTGAGATGACTGCTCTTTTACAGGGTAATGATTAGCGTGTTTCAAGCTTTGTAAATCATTAAACCGTACCCCATGCTGGGCCATAATAGGACGTATTTTTTTGCTGATCAATTGTCTGATATAAAAGGGTTGATTCGGCACAAAATGATGGATTGTGTGGGTGCGGCCAAAATCAAAACAGAATAGCTGAAACGGTAAAAACCAACGGCTGGTGATCACATGCGTTTGCTCAAGTAAATTATTTACACCGCCATAATAATGCATTGACGATGTCACTAAGTTAAGAGACGTTGAGCGAATAATATTAGGCACAATAAGTACCACCATTAAAAACTCTGCCATCGCCAATAACTCAGCTCCCCACGGCGGCAATGTAAACGGCTGCACAAACTGCACCACGTAATAAACAATTACCACATAAAGAATCGCAAAATACGCAGTAGCAACCGGAAAGCCCGCATTAAACACGCGTAAAAACTTAAAACCGCTAATTTCTTTACTAAATCGCTTGGTGTTAACTAGCAAACCTAGCAGACCATCAGTAATGACCAAGGCTCTTAAAAATGGCGATTTAATGCCATTGCCCACTAATCGCTCTTCTAAATCTTGTGAGGTGCCGGATACTTTATGGTGATTTAGGTGAATCTTTCTGCGATACCAAGGGTTCACCGTATTCGGCCGCATAAGCCACACGGTTAACATCATAAAGTTATGTATAAAAGGACGATTACTAAAATACTGCTTATGGATAAGGTCATGTTCAAGCTCATGCGATATTGAGGTAATAAAGGCAGCCAGAATGATGCAAAGCCACGAGGGAATAACCGCTAAGTAATAAAGTGTCGCAACACCGAATAGTGAACACAACGACACCAGCAGAATTACCATCGCAATTTTATTTTGTTGGTTAAGTATAGGGTAACGCGCTCTTAACGACTGCTCTTCGGCCTTAATGGCTGTAGCAATCGCCTTGATGTTTTGCTTTGCGGTTAATTTTGACATAGTAAGCTTTTGCTAACTGCTTGATACCAAAATCATACCGTAATTATCTACTGCTCTCGAGAAAATTGCGTTAAAAATGGTATTACATCATTTGCTGGTAATGGCTTAGAAAAGTAATAGCCTTGGATATAATCGCAGCCTGCTTCGGTAAGCACCGCCAATTGCTCGCGCTCTTCAACCCCTTCAGCAACGACCTTAATACCCAATACTCGACTCATTTGGATAATCGATTTAACCAGTGCTTCGTCACCTAAATCAACATGAACTTCATCTATGAAAGACTTATCAAGCTTGAGTACATCAACAGGGAAACGGCGTAAATAGCTAAGAGATGAATAACCGGTACCAAAATCATCCAATGAAATTAAGCAACCCGCCTCTTTTAATTGAGTAAGCACATCGAGATGGTTAGTATTTTCAGGAGCTAAAACACTTTCAGTTAATTCAAAAGAGATTTGTGACGGCTTAACCCCTTGGTTGTTAATAATTTCAAGCCATGCATTACGCTCAGGATTAAACTCAGTAAACTCAAATAAAGACCGATTTACGTTAAAAACAACATCGTTATAACCTTGCAGCTCTAATGCTTTTATTTGCTGACAAGTTTTAACCAACACCAGCTCTCCAAGTGGAATAATCACTCGAGACTCCTCAGCTAACGGAATAAACTCCGCAGGTGATACCCATTGCCCTTGATTATTCCAACGAACTAAACTTTCGAATTTAGCAACCGTGTTATTTTCTATATCGATAATAGGTTGAAAATAAACTTCAATTTCGTCGTTTTTCACTGCCAAAGTTAGCTGATCTATAAGCAAGTTTTGTGTTTTTATTTTGTTATCCATTTCAGTGCAGAAAAATAAATACTCCGTACCAGCTTGCTTTGCATTGAGAGTTGCAAGCTCAGCTTGTCTTATCAAGCGGCGTGCTATTTTTTCGATTTTATGTTCAGAGGATGAAATATAACGTTGCTCAAAACAGCTGATCCCAAGAGTTACATATACTTGCTGGCTAATACCACCAATTGAAAATGGCTCAACCAACAATGCTGTAATTTGCTTACAAACATGTTCTAGCTCACTAATATGCTGATAGGTTTGTAAAATAGCAAAGCTATCACCATCTATTCGTGAAAAGGCTGATTCTTTAAAACAGCTTTCAAGTCGCTCAGCTAGTTTACATAAAACTTTGTCACCAAATGTTAGGCCATATACCGTATTAATATTCTGAAATTTATCAACATCAAAATAAATTACTGCCAAGTTTGTATCTACTTCATCTTGATATGCAAGAGACGAAATTAAAGTACACAAGTACTCTTTAAAGTAAAAACGATTAGTTAACCCTGTAAGTTGGTCGTGGTTAGCGTGAAAATAAATTTTTCGCTCAGCTTCTTTTTTCTCGGTAATATCTAAAATAAACGCCACATAGCAATCCTCAGCATTATTTTGCATTTTGGTTATTGATAAAAATTGCGTATATAACTTACCTTGCTTAGTTTTATTGGTAATTTCACCAGACCATTTGCCTTCAGTATTAATCTGGTGCCACATAGCTTTATAAAAATGTGGATCATACTGGTTTGAACTTAAAATTTTAGGGTTTTCCCCTAAGACTTCGTCCAGCGAATAGCCCGTCATTTTAGTGAAGGCAGTATTTGCATAGGTAATTTCTACATTGTGGTCGCAGATAAAAATAGCTTCGTGGCTTTGTTCTATTAACTGATTAGAAAAATCTAGCTTAGCAATGAAACGGTCTTTTTCAATTTCACGCTGGATTAAACCTGTAAATAACGAAAAGAAAGATTCGATTGATAACGCATCACTTATTTCATGCTGAAAAAGCGCTACCAGAATGGTATTTGTCTTGCCAGAAATGCTTTGTAATGGCACACCCACATAAGCTTCAATATCCATATCAACAAGCAATTGATCATTAGGGAATAGCTGCTGAACACCTGAGTTGTAACTTGAAACACTGCCACAGCTGACATCATTACACGGTGTACAGCGAATATCGTAGCTGATGTTTTCAACTATTTCGTCATGCGCAACTAAAGCAATGGTTGTCGCATATAAAGTTGACTCATCGACTTGAGCCAAAAAAACATGCGAAGCACCCAGCACTTCTGATAAAGATAGGCATATTGCATTATAAAAGTTCTCACTTTTAAGATTTGAAATACTTTCAACAATACGCTTTAAATCGTATGTACCCATGTTATGCCACCCAACCGTTTTTTCCGCTAAGAGTCTGACTTAACCTGAACTAAAGACGGTAAATTCTATTATATTAAGCACTTAAACACCATGGTACTCTAGTCGAAAGCGGTTAACTTTCAAACAAATAAGCATACATTTTTCATGGTTATTTCAAAAGTAAGCATAGTTTGAAGTTTACAGGTTATAAATAGAACAAAAGTTATTTTAATCGAGGGTGAATTAGTACTTAGATTTGAGTTATAGGTGTTAGGCTCTGGGTGCTAGGCAAAATACCCCCTTGGGGCTGAGGGTGGTTTCAAAACCCAACAACCGCACCGCTCGGCTAAAAACTGACAGCTGACAGCTGTTAGCTTTTTCAGACATAAAAAAACCCTAACCATTTGGCTAGGGTTCAAAAGTGGTACCAGTAGACGGACTTTTACTTGCTTCAGTGCCACGCCCCGCGTGGCGCTCAAGTCCGCTAACTACTTTTTTCAGGCATAAAAAACCCTAACCATTTGGCTAGGGTTCAAAAGTGGTACCAGTAGGCGGACTTTTACTTGCTTCAGTGCCACGCCCCGCGTGGCGCTCAAGTCCGCTAACCACTTTTTTCAGGCATAAAAAAACCCTAACCAATTGGCTAGGGTTCAAAAGTGGTACCAGTAGGCGGACTTTTACTTGCTTCAGTGCCATGCCTCGCGTGGCGCTCAAGTCCGATGACTACTTTTTCAGGCATAAAAAAACCCTAACCAATTGGCTAGGGTTCAAAAGTGGTACCAGTAGGCGGACTTGAACCGCCACGCCCGAAGGCAACGGATTTTGAATCCGTCATGTCTACCAATTCCATCATACTGGCTTCATTTTTCTTTAACCTTCTAAACACGAGAAGATAAAGAAAAACCACTTTAGAGCGAAAGCTTTTTTTACTGCTTTTGTCTCTATGCCAAGCATTATACAAAGAATGGGTAAGGCAGCAAGCGTTTTGTGCGGCGTCACTGATCAACCGCACAATAATTAAACAAGTTATTAACTTTAGAGTTTGTCAGTGCCCACTACCCTACTAGTCTTATAGGTATTGAAATTTTTAAAGCTTGGATGATTAAAGGTATGGTGGGTTTCGCTTTAATAAATAGTGATGTTTGCATACTCATTTTGATTATGTAATTAAGGTTAGCAAAGCCAGTTCAGTTCCCAGCATACTAAACAGCCGTTAAGTATTTCTTGTTTGCGAAGGACTTTGCTAAACTACTGCGCAATTTAATTGGATGAGATTGTTTATGTCAGCTGAGTTTCCACGTGCCGGTTTCTGGCGCCGCTTTGCCTCTTTAATTTACGATACCTTGGTTATCATTGCCTTTGCGATGCTGACAACCGTACTCTATTTATTAGCTATTCAAGGGCTTATTTCTTTAGAGTTACTTAGCATTGGTGACGCCGAAGATGTCTCTGCTTTCATTCAAAATTCACCCTTACTATACGGTATCCGTAGCGCATTATTAGTAATAGTGAGTATCAGTTTCTTTAGTTACTTTTGGACTAAAAGCGGCCAAACAATTGGTATGCGCGCGTGGCGTTTGAAGGTGCAAACCCTCGATGGCCATTTAATTAGCTGGCATCAAGGTGCAATCAGAGCAATTACTGCACTATTAGGTTTAGGTAACTTAGTGGTGTTGGTCGATTTTAAAAATAAGCGTGCCTTACAAGATTACATCGCAAAAACTGAAGTGATCACTTTAACTAAAGAAGAAAACAAACGTATTTATCGCTCACTTGATTAAAGGCAAATCAAGCATAAAAAAAGCGTGGTTCAAACCACGCTTTTTTATGATTTAAAACTAATTTTACACCCGTTTATTCAACAGGTATGTTGCAAACCCAATAAACAACAGACTTGGTAACACAGCACCAACCACTGCAGGAATTTGGTAAACCATTACCACAGGACCAAATATCTCATTGGTTAAGTGGAAAGTAATACCAGTTATAACACCCATGATGATACGTGCGCCCATGGTTACTGTGCGAAGTGGTCCGAATATAAACGACAGAGCAACTAACAGCATAACGGCGATAGATACTGGCTGCATGATTTTGCGCCATAGCGCCAACTCATAGGTGCTAGTATCTTGTTCATTTTGCTGTAAATAACCTAAATAAGACCAAAGTCCAGTGAACGACAACGATTCGGGCTTAACTGATACAACGCCTAATTTTTCAGCAGTTAGCTGCGAGTCGTAGAACTCTTCCTTGTACTGCTCAGTCGTGATCTGCTCTGGCGTGATCATGACTTTATTTACATCACGAAGTAACCAGCCATCTTTACGATTTAATGCTTCTTCTGCCTTGGTAATTTGCGTAAGTTGCAACGATTTATCAAAGTGATACATATGCACGCCACGTAAAGTACCTTGCTGATCGACATCTTCAATATTAATAAAGTTACTACCATCTTTCGCCCACACACCTTGCTTAGCATTAAATACATCACCACCATAAATCGCTTGGTTACGTATTTCTTTTGCTTTGAGCTGTGCTTCTGGGGCGCCCCATTCACCTAGCGCCATCATACAAATAGCCATAAACATCGCGGTTTTCATGACTGATACAATAATTTGCAAACGTGACATACCCGCCGCTTGCATAACAACCAACTCACTATTTGATGCCAATGCGCCTAGACCTGTTAAGCCACCAATCAATGCTGCCATTGGGAAGAAGATAACTAAATCACCTGGCATGCTATACAGGGTGTAAATCAACGCTGTTGCAATATCGTAGCTACCACGGCCAACTGATTTTAACTGCTCAATAAACTTAATGAGGGTACTGATACCTACCAGCACCATTAAAGCAAAACCGGTTGTTTGAATTATGCTGCGACCTAAATACCAGTCGAGTGTTTTCATCATGCGCTTAACTCCCGCTTAGTCACAACTGCCTTTAACCATGCGCCGAGCGGACGACCTTTAATAATCAAGAAACCACCAATAAACAAGGCTGATAAATGGATCCACCATAAGCCAATTGAAGGCGGTATTTTTCCATCTTCAACAGCAAACTTAGCGGCATTCAACAAAATGAAATACCCTAAATACAAGCTAATTGCGGGCACTAATTTAGCAAATTTACCTTGGCGCGGATTCACCACACTCAAAGGCACCGCGAGTAAAGTTAATAATGGAATTGAAAGTGGAATAGCTAAACGCCACTGCCACTGTGCAATGGCTTCAGAGGTTTTCATTTTCAATAAATCAAGGGTTGGAATTGCTTCTAACTTACGGCGCTGGTGCTCTATTTCTTGATCTTGAATTTGTACACTGTAACCATCGAACTCAGTTAAGTTCAAAGCAGCAGACTCGCCGTCTGTTTCGTAACGCTTACCATCATTAAGAACAAGTTGCTGCTCACCGTTATCTTGCTCAATCACCACACCCCGCTCAGCATATACTAAGCGGGCTAAGTCACCTTTTTCACGATCAGGTAACTGCGCAACAAATACCTTGTGTAGCTCCTTACCACTGTTTTCAATGTTGTGAATAAAAACGACCGCTTTTTCGTTACCCGTTTGCTGAAAACGCCCAGCACGTAATGCCGATAAGCCGGCATCTGCTTTGGCTTGCTCTTTTAATTGATATTCTTGCTCGCTGGCCCATGGCGCGATATAAAGTGTCAGTGCCCCAGCTAAAACGGCCATGGCAGTACTTGAAATAAGGGTTACCCGAACCACATACCATTCACTGACACCGCAAGCTCTGAATACGGTCATTTCGCTGTCGGCATAAATGCGACTGTACGCCAAAATAATACCCAAGAAGATACTCAAAGGCAGGATAAGTGAAGCAAGTTGAGGAAGTTTTAGCGCAATCATCGAAAGCACAAGTTTAGCTGGAAGCCCCCCGTCAGAGGCGTCTCCTAAAATAACAACAAACTTTTGCGACACAAAAATAGTCATCAAAGTTAAAAATACGGCGACCTGCGACTTGAAGACTTCAGTGGTCAAATAACGAAAAATTAGCAATGCTCGCCCCTGTTAAACATCGAGTTTCACTGGAATAGTAAGGATTTTTGAGTAAACTAGTTATTTTACTCACTTTATTATATGTCATCAGTGTCAAATATCATACCTAGCAAGCGCATATTATCTTGCATTAATGGTACAGATGACATCTATTATGTGATATTGATATTCACATTAAGATAAAGTTCAAAAACACATAAATAGAGTCATGGTTTATGTACTAAGATTAGTGCTACTAAACTAAAAAATGTAAGAAAAGACTCGAAAAAGAAATTCTTACCCTTATAAATTAAGGTTATACGACTCAATATCAGGAGCAACAATGGAATTTAGCGTAAAAAGTGGTAGTCCAGAAAAGCAACGTAGCGCATGTATTGTAGTAGGCGTTTATGAGCCACGTCGTTTATCCCCCATTGGTGAACAATTAGATAAAATCAGTGACGGTTATATCTCAAACTTATTGCGCCGCGGCGATCTTGAAGGTAAGCCTGGCCAAGTATTACTATTGCATCATGTACCTAATGTACTAAGCGAACGAGTATTGTTGGTAGGTTGCGGCAAAGAGCGCGAGCTTGATGACAAACAATACAAACAAATTATTTCAAAAACGATAAACACACTTAACGAAACAGGTTCAATGGAAGCGGTATGCTTTTTAACTGAGCAACATGTTAAGAGTCGTGACACTTATTGGAAAGTACGCCAAGCAGTTGAAACAACTCAGGACTGCTTATACACCTTCAATCAACTGAAGAGCAAAAAAAGCGACCCACGTCGTCCTTTACGTAAAATTGTTTTCAACGTACCAACGCGTCGTGAGTTAACCATTGGCGAAAGTGCAATTGAGCATGGCTTAGCTATTGCTGCAGGTAGCAAGTTATGTAAAGACGTTGCCAATATGCCGCCAAATATCTGTAACCCAGCTTATTTAGGTAAGCAAGCACAAGAAATCGCTGATAACTTCGATAATGTGACTGTTGATATTATTGGTGAAGAAAAAATGGCAGAGCTGGGCATGAATTCATACCTAGCGGTTGGCCGTGGTAGTGCTAATGAATCGGTTATGTCAGTGATCAACTATCAAGGTGGCGACAAAGACCAAGCGCCAATCGTGTTAGTCGGTAAAGGCTTAACTTTCGACTCTGGCGGTATTTCAATCAAGCCAGGCGAAGCCATGGATGAAATGAAATACGACATGGGTGGTGCAGCGGGTGTTATTGGTACTATGCGCGCACTTGTGCAAATGCAATTACCAATTAACGTTGTCGGTGTTTTAGCGGGTTGTGAAAACATGCCTGGCTCAAACGCTTATCGCCCAGGTGATATCTTAACAACCATGTCGGGGCAAACAGTTGAAGTGTTAAACACCGATGCTGAAGGCCGTTTAGTACTGTGTGATGCACTAACCTATGTTGAGCGCTTTGAACCAGATACCGTTGTTGATGTAGCAACACTAACAGGTGCGTGTATTATCGCGCTGGGTTCGCATGCCACAGGTTTACTATCAAACCACAACCCTCTTGCTCATGACCTACTAAAAGCATCTGAGCAAAGTGGCGACCGTGCATGGCAGTTACCGCTGTGGGATGACTATCAAGAGCAACTTGAAAGCCCATTCGCTGATTTCACCAACTTAGGTGGTCGTGCAGCAGGTACGATTACAGCGGCATGCTTCTTATCTAAATTCACCAAAAAATATAACTGGGCGCATTTAGATATTGCAGGTACAGCATGGCGCAGCGGCGGTAAAAACAAAGGCGCAACCGGTCGTCCGGTGCCTATGTTGACTCAGTATTTGCTAAACCGCGCAGGCGTGAGCGAAGCAAGTCACGATTAAGCCTTACCGCAAGCTTAAAACTAACCCTAAATAAGGCGCCAAATGGCGCCTTATTAATTGAAGCAATTCGCGTTCTATGTCAAAATCCCTGCTTTGATCTGTGTATCTGTGGGGACGAAAGTCACTATGAATATGAACGCACAATTTTACGTTCTAAAACAAGATGATAGTGCCCACCAAACGGCTGGCGCTGTTTTCGATCTGGCAGCTAAAATTGCTGCGGATCAGTATCGTCTAGGTCATCGCGTATTTATTTACGCTGATAACACCGACACGGCCCACACAATCGACGACATCATTTGGTCATTTGAACCAGATAGTTTTGTACCTCACAACTTACAAGGTGAAGGCCCTAAAGGTGGCGCACCGGTTGAAATTGGTATGACTCCGCCTGTCGGCAACAGAAAAATATTAATCAACTTAGCTGAACAACTTCCGGATTTTATCCGCCGTTTTCAGCAGGTTTATGATTTCGTACCCGTTGAGCCAAATGCTAAGCAAGCCGCCCGTGAGCGGTTTAAAAAGCTTCGCCAACTGGGCGCCCATATTGCAACGCAAGAAATTGACATTTAAGCATTTATTTAAGGTTCTGTGTAATGGATAAAACCTATAATCCGCAAGATATTGAACAGTCTTTATACCAAGGCTGGGAAGAAAATGGCTACTTTAAACCGTCTGGCCAAGGTGACGCATACTCAATTATGATCCCGCCACCAAACGTCACGGGTAGCTTACACATGGGCCACGCGTTCCAAGATACCATCATGGATACGCTAACGCGTTTAAAGCGTATGCAAGGCAACAACACATTATGGCAAGTAGGTACTGACCACGCGGGTATCGCAACACAAATGCTTGTTGAGCGTAAGCTTGCTGCTGAAGAAGGTAAAACACGTCACGACCTAGGCCGTGAAGCATTTATCGATAAAATCTGGGAGTGGAAAAACCACTCTGGCGGCACGATCACTAAACAATTACGTCGTTTAGGCGCGTCTGTAGATTGGGACCGTGAGCGTTTCACTATGGACGAAGGCCTTTCTGAAGCGGTTAAAGAAGTATTTGTACGTCTTCACAAAGAAGATTTAATCTACCGTGGTAAGCGCCTAGTTAACTGGGATCCAAAACTACACACGGCTATTTCTGATCTTGAAGTTGAAAACAAAGACAAACAAGGTCACATGTGGAACCTACGTTACCCTCTTGCTGATGGCGTAAAAACCAAAGATGGTAAGGACTACATCATTGTTGCGACAACACGTCCTGAAACAATGCTAGGTGATTCAGGTGTTGCTGTTAACCCTGATGATGAGCGCTACCAAGATCTGATCGGTAAAGACATTTTACTGCCTATCGTAAACCGCCGTATTCCAATTGTTGCCGATGAACATGCAGACATGGAAAAAGGCACAGGTTGTGTGAAAATCACGCCTGCCCACGACTTTAACGATAACGAAGTAGGTAAACGTCACCAACTACCAATGATCAACATCTTCAATAAAGATGCAGCGGTATTAAGCGAAGGCGAAAGCTACACATTCGACGGTAAAGAGCTTGAATTAGATGCGCCAATTCCTGAGCGCCTACATGGCCTTGACCGCTTTGATGCACGTAAAGCGATTGTGAGCGAATTTGAAGAACTTGGCCTACTAGAAAAAATCGAAGATCACAGCTTAACTGTACCTTACGGTGACCGTTCTGGCGTAGTGATTGAGCCTCTTCTTACTGATCAGTGGTACGTGCGCGTAGCACCTCTAGCAGAGCCTGCAAAAGAAGCAGTTAAAAATGGCGATATTAAGTTCGTACCTCAACAATACGAGAACATGTACTTCTCGTGGATGAACGACGTACAAGATTGGTGTATTTCACGTCAGCTTTGGTGGGGTCACCGCATCCCTGCTTGGTACGACAACGAAGGCAACGTATACGTTGGTCGTGACGAAGCTGAAGTACGCCGCGACAACAACCTTGCTGATGATGTTGCACTTAAGCAAGACGAAGACGTTTTAGATACCTGGTTCTCATCTGCGCTTTGGACTTTCTCAACGCAAGGCTGGCCTGCAAACACTGATGATTTAAAAACGTTCCACCCGTCTGACGTATTGGTAACAGGTTTCGACATCATCTTCTTCTGGGTTGCGCGTATGATCATGATGACCATGCACTTCATCAAAGATGAAGACGGCAAGCCACAAGTACCATTTAAAACCGTTTACGTAACAGGCCTTATCCGTGATGAAAACGGCGATAAGATGTCTAAGTCGAAAGGTAACGTACTTGATCCTATCGACATGATTGACGGTATCGACCTTGAAAGCCTAGTTGAAAAGCGCACTGGTAACATGATGCAGCCACAACTAGCGAAGAAGATTGAGAAAAACACTCGTAAAACATTCGAAAACGGTATCGAAGCACACGGTACAGACGCACTGCGTTTCACCCTTGCGGCAATGGCTTCAACGGGCCGTGACATCAACTGGGATATGAACCGCCTTGAAGGTTACCGTAACTTCTGTAACAAACTATGGAATGCGAGCCGTTACGTATTAATGAACACTGAAGAGCAAGACTGTGGTTTCGCTACAGATGCTGAGAAACAGTACTCACTTGCTGATCGTTGGATTTTAGGTCAATTTGAAGCAACGGTTAAAACCTATACTGAGCATCTAGAAAACTATCGTTTTGACCTAGCAGCAAACACCATTTATGAGTTCACTTGGAACCAATTCTGTGACTGGTACCTAGAACTGACTAAACCAGTATTGTTTAAAGGTAACGAAGCACAGCAACGTGGTACTCGTCATACCCTAATCACGGTATTAGAAAGCCTACTTCGCTTAATGCACCCGTTAATGCCATACATCACAGAAACGATTTGGCAACGTGTTGCACCACTTGCAGGTATCGAAACTGCGGGCACTAGCATCATGGTTCAAGGGTTCCCTGTATACAATGAAGCAAATGTTGATAGCCAAGCGATGGACGACCTAGAGTGGGTTAAACAATTCATTCTTGCTATTCGTAACATCCGTGGTGAAATGGATATCAGCCCAAGCAAACCATTATCGGTATTGCTTGCGAATGCGTCTGACGAAGACAAGCGCCGCTTAACGGATAACGAAGCATTCTTAGCGTCGCTTGCTAAGCTTGAAGAGTTCACGCTTCTTGATAACAAAGACGATGCTCCAGCGTGTGCAACATCGTATGTTGGTAACCTTGAGATCATGATCCCAATGGCTGGCCTAATCGATGTTGAAGCTGAATTAGCTCGTATTGCGAAGCAGCTTGAAAAAGCAGAAAAAGGCTTAGCACAGGTTCAAAACAAGTTAGCTAACGAGAAGTTCGTAAATAATGCGCCAGAGGCTGTACTTGCTAAAGAGCATGCTAAGCTGGCTGAGTTTACCGATGCGAAAGACAAACTATTAGCGCAAAAAGCGAAAATCGAAAGTCTATAACAGCATATATCAAGCGCGATTTATTCGCGCTTACAAAAAAGCCGCGCTATAACAATGTTATAGCGCGGCTTTTTAATGCTCTGTAGCAGCGACTTTACGTCGCGTTACAATTAAAATTTGTAGTTGTACTGAGCACCTACTAGAACTGCGTGACCTTTTGATTCATAGTCCCATGAAACATCTTGGCCAACTGATGCAGCTAGGCTGTCTTTTTCAGAGAAGTTTTGTGTTTTACCACGAAGAATACTTACACCTAGGTCAATATTTGAGTTTTCGCTGAATGCGTAGTTACCACCAAATGAGAACCAGAAACGATCTGTATCAGGGATAGAGATTGAAAGGTGAGATTGGTCTGCTGGCGACTCATCGTATGCAATACCTGCACGAAGTAAAAGAGCGTCGCTGTACTGGTAGTCAGTACCGATAGAGTAACGCATTGAATCAGAGAAGTTCTCTTCTTTAGAGAATACAGGTGCTTCTTGACTAGGCGTATAAGCTTCTAATTTTTGGAAGCTATCCCAGCCAGTCCATAAAATGCTGTAGTGCACGCCAAGCTTCTTATCGATTTGGTGTGAACCAGAGAACTCAGCAATGGCTGGTAAGGTTAATTTTAACTCACCCGGAACTTTAGTACCCGCTAAACCGCCAACAGCAGCTGGTAGTTGGTTTGAGTACTCACCTTCAAAATCAATATCAGTTTCACTACGGTAGTTAAAACCAAAACGGTTGTTTTCGTCTAACTGATACATAGCACCAATGTTCCAACCAAAGCCGTAGTCGTCACCTTCAAGGTGAGCGATTTGCGTGCTCGCTGGTAAACCTAATGGGTTTGCACCTGCATTACGCACCACTTTCGCATCAGCATAAACATAGTTTAAACCAAGGCCTAGGCTGAACTGTTCGTTGATTTTGTATGAAGCACTTGCATTCATGTTAACAGTCACGATTTCAGTTTCGCCTGCGATAGAGCCTGCTGCGTAATCGTCTTTAAATTCAGTTGAAAGACCAAAGTTTGAAAAAGCACCAAAGCCTAAAGATACTTTGTCGTTTAATGGCATAGTGAAGTAACCTGCAGGGATAAATGCAGATGGTGCGATGCTATCGTCATCGATAGAGCTTTCATCTAAGCCGTATGCAGCACTTTCGCCTTTTAAGCTTACATCTGGAATGACAGCAATACCTGCTACTGAGATTTGCTTGTCTTTGAATAAAGACATAAGTGCAGGGTTACGAGCAACAACTGAGGCATCGTCAGCAACGGCTGCTTCACCAGCGTATGCACGGCCTAAACCTGAAACGTTTTGCTCTGCTAATTGGAAAGCTGCAGCAAAGCTGTCAGCAGAAACAACAGCAAGTGATGCTGCAATTAGTGTTTTTGTGAACTTCATAAATCTGTGTCCTCTTGCAAACTTGTGCGAAAACTAATCCAACAATGAGGGCAACCTATTAGTTAAGCATAAAAGATTAGCGCTGTATGTTGGCATTAGATGTTTTATTCTAATGATTATAAACTTTCGAACATTACCTTAATTAAGATCAAAAAACTGTAATTTTTCGTTAGAAATAGGTAAAAAACCCGCATTTTAACAACAAGATAACAACTTATTAAAACTCATCAGATCTCTGATTACAAACCAAACAAACGATATTAATTATCATTTGCATTGACTTATCGCCTTTGTAGCTTTAGACTAAAAATAAAAGTTTCTCAGTTGAGTTTGAGTATGGAAATCGCCTTTATTATTGTGGCACTAATGTTATGCGGTGTGAGCGTTCATTATTTTTGTAAAGCAAATTATTGTGCATGTACTAAAGCAGGTGATTGCGACAACCCAGTCAATCACTATTGGTTAGGCGCTATGTTTAGCTCAGTTCTGTCTCTTTTATTGTGTTGCGTAGCCTTACATGTCGAAAAAGGCACCTTGCTGTGGTTAGTTTTAATGATAAGTTG
Source organism: Pseudoalteromonas sp. PA2MD11 (assembly GCF_017808125.1). Taxonomy (NCBI): domain Bacteria; kingdom Pseudomonadati; phylum Pseudomonadota; class Gammaproteobacteria; order Alteromonadales; family Pseudoalteromonadaceae; genus Pseudoalteromonas; species Pseudoalteromonas sp. PA2MD11. The sequence continues at coordinate 168,214 of NZ_JADKNF010000005.1, read as the reverse complement.
TTTTAGTGGGGCATTTATTTCAGCTAAACGCAGCGCCAAAAAACGCTGTGTTAAGTCTAAACAAGCAGATGCTCTTTTAACAAACGAGCCAAATTAAGCTGATAATCTAAGGGTTTAATACTGGCAATAATTTTTAGTTCTTTTTCCACGTTCAAATCGACATCTTTCGCCGTCACGTGGTGCTTATGTTTAGCATTATAAAATACTTTCACTTTTGGTTTGATTGGATTCTCGTGATTCCCTTCCATTACTAACGCTAAACGATCATTATTTAACTTAACAATAGTACCGACAGGGTGTACACCTAGACATTTAATAAAGCGCTGCACTAATTCAGAATCAAACATTTGTTTGTTCGCAAGTAAATAACGCAAAGCCGAAATAGGTTCTTCTCCCATTTGATGAGGCCTATCTGCCGTCATAGCATCATAAACATCAGCAATTGCCATCATTCTTGCAGGGCGGCTAAGCTTTTCAGCAGTAATACCGCGTGGATAACCTGTACCATCTAAACGTTCATGATGATTTACTATCATATCAAGCATTAGTGGAGTAATGCCCTTCTCGCCTTTCACTAAACCTAAACTCTGCGCCACATGTTTTTTAACGACTTGCATTTCGTTATCATTCAATGCGCTTGGCTTAGATAAAACACCTTGCGGCATTTTAGCTTGGCCAATATCATGCAGCAAAGCTCCCATCGCCAGTTCTTTGATCGTCTTTTCTTTATAGCCTAAATACTTAGCAAACACACTCACCAAAATCGCAGTGTTGATCATGTGACGCCAGTTATAAATATGTTTATCTTTGAGACGAGTTAAAATAGTTAATGCATTGTGATTTCGAAAAACGGAGCCGACTATATCAACAGCAATGTCGTCAAGCACTGCCATATTCATTTTTAGTCCAGCTGTAATATCGGAATATAAACTTTGTAGCTTACGACTATGCTGCTCATAGTGAACACTAGCTTTTAGAAACTCTTGTTGAACCGTGATCCCTTGCGGCTCTTCATTAGCAGCAGGTTTTTGTTCAACCTTCGGTTTAGCCGGTTCAGGCTTTGGTTGGTATTTTTTAGGGAGTGCAACATCGCTTTGTGTAAAGTCGATGAGTAGCTCTTCAACCCCCTCAGAGATCAGGCGCTGAATAATTGTTTTATCACGCACTAAACCACGTGTTTTGATCTTAATACTATTTACATGCTCTTGTTGCTTACTGACACTGTCAACAAACATCCCTGGAACAAGTTCGGCAATGGGTAAGGTAATAAGCATAGGTAAGCTTAGCGCATATAAACATCGAGTTTTTTATTATCGCTAATTGATTACAAATGTCTATAGATTGAATAACGAATACGAAATAGGTATTAGTCAGAAGGGTAAACTAACGAGTCAAGCAACTCGCTAGATTGTGGTAGTTCAGTCTAAGAGCTGACGGCAGATAGCTGACAGCTCTCTAGCTGTTTATTCCTGAAAGTAAGTGCCCCAGCCGTCGTATTCAACGTCTGTTTGCTGAGCAAGCGCTTCTAACTTGTCTACGTCTTCCATAATGGCTTCTACATCAAGTTCACACTCAACAACCACGTCAAAGCTCCATACTTTCTCGCCGTCTTCTAGCTCAAGTTCAGCTGGTTCTTCAACATCGTAACCTAGTTTAAAAGCGGCTAGAGCTGCTTGCTCTAATTTTTCAAAATTTTCGCTAACAAAGTGGTGTTCCACTTCATAAAGTACTTCAGGATCTGAGCCATCTTCAAGCAATGAAGTAACGATGTCTTCAGTAATTTCGCGCCAATTTTCCATTATTTGTTTCTCACTTGAGCATCTAATTCAGTTATTTTAGCGGCCATAATCTGATGAACATGTGAAGCATGGTCACGAGCAGATACGTCTTTATCAAGATAAATCGGCGCTAACATTTCGAGGTAAATTGTACCATTATCCCAGCGATTTAGCTTAATAGTTTTGTGCGTTGTACTCATACAAACTGGTACAACTGGCACATCAGCACTCATTGCTGTGTGAAATGCCCCGGTTTTAAAGGGTAATAAACCACGACCATAGCTTCGCGTGCCCTCAGGAAACATCCACACCGACAAGCCTTTTTGTTTTATTTTCTCAGCTGATTTAGAAATTGTGCCCGCCGCTTTTGAGCGGTTAGCACGGTCAATTAAGATATTGCCCGATAACCAATATAGCTGACCAAAAAACGGGATCCATTTGAGGCTTTTTTTACCAAGGCTTACACAGTTCTCTGGCACCATGGCAGGTAAAGTGAATAGGTCATAGTTATTTTGATGATTTGCTACATAGACAGCAGGGCCAATATTTTTTGGAGTCTCGTGATATTTAAGCTCTAGCTTGACACCTAAAATTTTAGCTACCTTGCAAAACCAACCCGAAATAATATGCACGTTATTGGTATGAAATGGCTTCACAATGCATAAAAGCAGCCCAAAAACACAGCTTAAAACAATGAATAACGCCATGAAAATTATGCGAAAAATAGCTAACAAACGAATTCTCCTCGTACTAATCAGCGCGCATTATAACGTGAAAAATAGCATTTCCATAGCTTTAAGCGCACATGTGTACGCTTAAAATTTCATAACGTTTAAACAATAAAAAGGCCTGCAATTGCAGGCCTCTCGTTTACTCAGTTACTTCGCTTGGCGACTCATCACTATCATCAGTCTGAATCACTTCAACAACAGCTTCATCAACTCGCTGCAGACCACGTGGTAACTTATTACCTCGTCTACCGCGTTCACCATGATAATGCTCAAGATCAGCCGGTTTCAGTGTCAGTTTTCGTTTCCCTGCATGCAGAGTTACGCTACTGCCCGCAGGCACCACAGCCAGCACTTTTACAAACTCTTCACGGGCTTGCACTTTCGCACTTGGGATAGAAATAATCTTATTTCCTTTACCTTTACTAAGCTTAGGTAAATCGCGCAGTGGGAATAACAACATGCGGCCTTCGTTAGAAATTGCCATACAGTAATCTGTTGCTACGTCAGTTACTCTAATTGGCGCGAGTAATTCACCGCCTTTAGGAACACTGACCAGCGCTTTACCGTTTTTGTTCTTACTCACCAGATCTTTAAAGTCACTTATAAAGCCATAGCCTGCATCTGAAGCCATTAACAACACTTGGTTGTCTTCTGCCATCACCACATGCTCAAAGTTGGCGCCAGAGCTTAAGTTAAAGCGCCCTGTCATTGGTTCGCCTTGGCTTCGAGCTGAAGGTAAACTATGTGCATCAGTAGCAAAAGCACGACCACTTGAGTCTAAGAACACTGCAGGCTGGTTACTCTTACCTCGCGCTGAGGCTTTATAGCTGTCGCCTGACTTATAACTCAGCCCTTCAACATCTAAATCATGGCCTTTACCAACACGTGCCCAACCTTTTTCGGATAACACAACGGTCACTGATTCTGAAGGGATAAGGTCTTTTTCACTTAGCGCTTTTGCTTCTAAACGTTCAACAACTGGTGAGCGACGATCATCACCATACATTTCAGCCGCTTCTTGGATTTCTTTTTTCATCAACGTCGACATACGACGCTCTGAACCAAGCGTTTGCTCTAACTTGTCACGCTCAAGGGCAAGCTCATCTTGCTCACCTTTAATCTTGAACTCTTCAAGTTTTGCTAAATGACGTAGTTTTAACTCTAAAATCGCTTCTGCTTGAATATCTGTTAAACCAAAACGCTCCATTAAAACAGGCTTTGGTTTATCTTCAGTACGGATAATTTCGATGACTTCATCAATATTTAAAAAGGCCGTTAATAAACCTTCTAAAATATGTAAGCGTGCTAATACCTTGTCTAAACGGTGCTGTAAGCGACGGCGAACGGTTTCACGGCGAAACGTTAACCACTCAGTTAAGATACTACGTAAATCTTTCACTTGCGGACGACCATCAAGGCCAAGCATGTTTAAGTTTACGCGGTAGTTCTTTTCTAAATCTGTGGTTGCAAATAGGTGCGCCATTAATGGCTCAGCCTTGATGCGGTTAGAACGCGGCACAATCACGATGCGGGTTGGGTTTTCGTGATCAGATTCGTCACGTAAATCAGCAACCATCGGCAACTTTTTAGCATTCATCTGCGCAGCAATTTGCTCAAGCACTTTAGCACCTGAACACTGATGAGGCAGCGCGGTGATCACTATGTCACCTTGCTCTTCAGTGTAAATTGCACGCATCTTGATAGAGCCACGTCCAGTTTGATAAATCTTACGAATATCGTCTTTCGGTGTGATAATCTCAGCTTCTGTTGGGTAGTCAGGCGCATGCACTAACTCAAGCAACTCTTCGATTTCAGTTTTTGGCTTATCAAGTAATAAACAACAGGCACTGGCAACTTCACGCACATTGTGTGGTGGAATATCGGTTGCCATACCTACAGCAATACCGGTTACACCATTAAGTAAGATGTGTGGTAAGCGCGCAGGTAACACCATTGGCTCATCAAGTGTGCCGTCAAAGTTTGCGGTCCAATCGACAGTGCCTTGACCCAGCTCTTTTAGCAGAACTTCTGAGAACTTAGATAAACGCGCTTCGGTGTAACGCATTGCAGCAAATGACTTAGGATCATCGGCAGCACCCCAGTTACCTTGACCGTCCACCAGCGGGTAGCGGTAAGAAAACGGCTGCGCCATTAACACCATGGCTTCGTAACAAGCACTATCACCATGAGGGTGATATTTACCCAGTACATCACCCACGGTACGGGCTGATTTTTTATATTTTGCTTGCGCCGATAACCCCAGTTCGCTCATTGCATAGATGATACGACGCTGTACAGGCTTTAGACCGTCACCTACATGAGGTAAGGCACGGTCCATAATGACGTACATTGAGTAGTTTAAGTAGGCGTCTTCAGTAAAGCGCCCCATTGTTTGTTGTTCTATGCCTTGCATCAGCAAGGTATCTGTATCACTCATTAACGCTTACCTATTTTTTCTTAGCACTAACGCGATAGATCACATTAGCAAAGTCGTCTGAGATTAATAAGCTGCCATCTGCAAGCTCTGCAAATGCAACTGGGCGACCAAATGTTTCTTCGTTTTGCATAAAGCCAGTAATGAACGGGGTGTACTTAGTAATACGACCTTGTTCAACATTCGCTAGCATCACTTTGTAGCCTGACTTTTTACTGCGGTTCCATGAACCATGCTCAGCAACAAAAAGCTGCTCTTTGAATTTAGCAGGAAACTGCTTACCGTTATAAAAATGAATACCTAAAGGAGCAACATGAGCACCAAGTGCAAGGGCTGGCGATTTGTAGTCAGCAATACTTTTACCTTTACCAAACTCAGGATCTAAAATCGCCCCAGCGTGAACATAAGGGAAACCATAATGCGCACCCTCTTCACCTTCACCAACACGGTTAATTTCACAAGGTGGCATGTCATCGCCCATCATGTCACGGCCGTTATCACTAAACCAAAATGCATTCGTTGTAGGGTGAAAATCAAAACCAACTGAATTACGAACGCCTTTGGCAATTGTTTTAATTTCTTTTGTGTCAACATCTAACGAGAAGATACGACCATATTTTTCGTCTTCAGCACAAATGTTACATGGTACACCCACTGGCACAATTAACTCACCAGTTGGCGCAAAACTAATGAATTTCCAGCCATGGTGACGATCAGTTGGAAACTTATCGTATACCACGTCAAATTTAGGGTCTTTTAGATTTTTATCAACGTCTTTAAAACGGATGATACGTGACACTTCAGCCACATATAGATCACCATCTTTAATCGCTAAACCTGATGGCATTTCAAGACCTGTGGCAATAACCATTTTTCTGTCAGCCACACCATCACTGTTATGGTCAATCAACGCATAAACATTGCCTGCTTTACGTGAGCCTGCGTAAACAATACCTCTTTTTGATACCGCAATTTGACGTGCATTTTCTACATCATCAGCAAACAGGCTAATAGAATACCCATCAGCAACTGTTAACTTATCAAGAATATCTTTTGCCATTACAGGCGCTGATAACAAGCTCAGCGACAATAATGAGGTCAGTAGTTTTCTCATTTTTTCTTGCCCTTTAATTCTTTACTAGCAACTAGGTTGCTACACCTTTAACTAAACTTCTGCGCGGTTACCGTGATCTTCTAACCACTGACGACGGTCTGACGAACGTTTCTTTGCAAGAAGCATATCCATCATTTCCATGGTTTGCTCTTCTTCGTCTAAGGTTAATTGCACTAAACGACGCGTATTAGGATCCATCGTGGTTTCGCGTAATTGTAATGGGTTCATTTCACCTAACCCTTTAAAGCGTTGAACATTGACTTTACCGCGTTTTTTCTCAGCTTCAATGCGCGCTAAAATACCGTTCTTTTCGTCTTCATCAAGGGCGTAGTAAACCTCTTTACCAATGTCGATACGAAATAGCGGCGGCATAGCTACATACACATGGCCTTGTTTGATAAGCGATGGAAAATGACGAACAAACAGCGCACAAAGCAAGGTCGCTATGTGTAATCCATCCGAGTCAGCATCGGCCAAGATACAAATTTTGTTATAACGCAGGCCTGATAAATCACTTGAATCAGGATCAATACCCAGAGCGACAGAAATATCATGCACCTCTTGCGATGCTAAAATCTGCCCAGATTCAACTTCCCAGGTATTTAAAATCTTACCGCGAAGCGGCATGATTGCTTGGAATTCACGGTCGCGCGCTTGTTTTGCTGAACCACCCGCTGAGTCACCCTCTACTAAAAACAGTTCAGTACGGTCATTATCTTGGGCACTGCAATCCGTTAATTTACCCGGTAATGCAGGGCCTGAGGTAACACGCTTACGCACGACTTTTTTAGCGGCACGTAAACGGCGCTGCGCATTTGAGATACATAACTCAGCTAATAATTCTGCAGTTTCTGTATGCTCGTTTAACCATAAACTAAATGAGTCTTTTACCACACCTGATACAAACGCAGCGCATGAGCGAGAAGACAGCTTTTCTTTTGTTTGGCCAGCAAACTGTGGGTCTTGCATTTTAACCGACAATACGTAGCTACAACGCTCCCAAATATCATCTGGTGTTAGCTTTACACCACGTGGTAATAGGTTTCTAAATTCACAAAATTCACGCATTGCTTCAAGCAAGCCTTGGCGTAAACCATTAACGTGTGTACCGCCTTGTGCAGTAGGAATTAAGTTTACATAACTTTCAGCGATTGATTCACCGCCTTCAGGTAGCCAAACAACCGCCCAGTCAGCGCCTTCGGTTGAACTTGAAAAGTCACCAATAAACGGCTCTTTTGGTAATACTTCAAAACCTTTAACTGCTTCAACTAGGTAATCTTTTAAGCCTGTTTCGTAATACCACTCTTGGCTTTCTTTGGTTTGCTTGTTAGTAAACTTAATGCGCAAGCCTGGGCACAATACCGCTTTGGCTTTTAATAAGTGATTAAGCTTAGTAATTGAAAAGTTAGCTGAGTCAAAATAGCTCGCATCTGGCCAAAAACGTACAGTTGTCCCTGTGTTACGTTTACCCACAGTACCAATGACGTTTAGATCTTCAACCTTGTCACCGTTTTCAAAAGCCATACGAAATTGCTGCGCATCACGGCGCACAGTCACTTCAACACGAGTCGATAGCGCATTTACAACCGAAATACCTACCCCGTGTAAACCACCTGAGAACTGATAGTTTTTATTAGAGAACTTACCACCGGCGTGCAGCTTGGTAAAAATAAGTTCCACACCCGGGATACCTTCTTCAGGGTGAATATCAATCGGCATACCACGGCCATCATCGATAACCTCAAGGGAGTTATCTTCATGAAGGATGACATCTATTTTAGTGGCATGGCCTGCCATTGCTTCATCGACACTGTTATCGATAACTTCTTGACCTAAATGATTAGGTCGAACCGTGTCGGTATACATACCTGGGCGGCGTTTTACGGGCTCTAATCCGTTTAAGACTTCAATTGCTTCGGCGTTATAATTTTGCTGACTCATAGTTTTTATATCTTTTATGCGCTTAGCTATGTTTTACGTGATTTTAAGAAAATCTACAATACTTGCAAAGGTTTGTTCGAAGCCGATAAAACTATGATCGCCTCCAAATTCAACGTGTTGCTTACACTGAGAATAATATTTAACCGCCTGCTGAAACGGCAGTACTTCATCGCCCGTTTGCTGTAGCAAATAAATCAATGAAGGGGTGTCTAATTGCGGCAAATATAAACTGCGCAATGCATCCATGTGACGAGTACCAAGTTCATAATGACTATCTTGATACGGGTTATAATTTTCCCCTAAATAGTTACCGAGTAACTCAAATGGGCGAACCGCAGGGTTAATAACTACCGCGGGTATTGAATAACGCTGCGACAAATAGGTCGCATAAAAACCACCTAATGAACTACCTAATAATACAGTATCATCATTTAGCAGTTGTTCTAATTGTAAAATTGCATGTAATGGCTCATGAGTTAATCGCGGCACCTGATAATCGACATCAAATTGCGCCATGTGCTCACCAAAACGAACAGCTTTGTAAGATTGCTCAGAGCTATTAAAGCCATGAATATAAATTACTCGTTTAGCCATACTACATCCGTGGTTAGCAGTAAGCTTTGTTGCTCATCAATTATTAAGTCGATGAGTCGAAATGCGGGGCCCAAATCTTCTTGCTGCCACGCCATCGTGTGTTTGCTAAACTGTATTGAACTGGCAGGTGTCGCATACACACTTAGATTACGGTAGGTTTGCGTGTACTCATGATGCACATGACCATGGAACACGCCCACACACTGCTCAGTATTAACGCAGGTATTTAAAAACTGCGGGCCATTTTCTAGCATATGTTTATCTAGGTAGGCTTGAATAGGCAACGGGTTATGATGACAAAACACCACACTTTGAACCTGCCCTACCACTTGGCTCAACTCATCTAAATGCGTTTGTGTTACCCAGCCGGCCGGCGTAGGGCCTTTTGAGTTAGCTAACAGCAACTGCCCACCTAAAAAGGTAATGCGTTTATTGTTTAAAATTTGCGGGCTTATAAGCTTTTCATATTCAGCAAGTTCATCATGATTACCCGGCAGCCAAAACACCGGACAACTCAGCGCTGAGTCTGCTATTAATTTAGCAAAAAGCTGATAAGAATCGTTGCTGTGATCTTGTGTTAAATCTCCACCAAATACCACACAATCCACATCTAATTCAGCAATCGCTTCTAAACAGCGCGAAAAATACGCTGCCGTATTCACGCTAAAGTATTCACCAAGGATGTCTTTTGATAAGTGGCAATCAGTGATGTGGGCAACTTTCAGTGCTGTTTTATCAAAATGGAAGGCGTCACTAAACCAAGCCATTATTTACATCCCAATTTAAAACTGCTCGGCCGTTTTCAACACAAGCCACCAGCCAGTCATACAAAAAGGCGTTAAGCTGATATTTTTCATCTTTTTGGTGCATATTCGGATTAGGGTAAGCATAGGAAGGCTTGATGCGCTGATGAAAATCATGATGCACGATTTCGGCTACTTTCGCATCATGATACATGCGCACAGTTAAATACAAAGGTTTAACCGAAAGCAAATGACCGGCTTCTTGTCTGATAGAAATATCTGTGGTGTATTTTGCTGTATCGTCAACTTTAACCGCAAAAGTGCTGTGCCCTAATTGCACTTTACGCTCCTGACCTACACGTCGCTCATTAGGTAATAGTTTCAGCGCACGTACGTAATTATGCTCACACAAAGTTAAGTACTTAGGTAAGCTTTGAATATAACGTTGCTGGGCACTGACGTACGACAAAATAATCCCCTATGAGTTTTTCCAATCAGACAGTATACGTTGCTTATTCAGTGCTAACCACTGTAATGAGATAACTGTCGCTGCATTATCTATTTCACCCTGCTCTAGGCGCAACATAGCTTCATCGTATGACATTACATGGGTTTTGATATCTTCATCTTCATTATCAAGGCCAAAAATACCGCCTTGATACCCTGCTAAGTCAGTGCGTGCTAAATATAGATACAAACGCTCCGTGGTACCACCTGGGCTTGAAAGGTACGACATCATAAATTCCAGCTCATCGAGTTCAATTCCCGCTTCTTCGAAAGCTTCGCGCTTCGCTACATCTTCGTAATCAGTACTGCCATCGGCCATGCCTGCAATACACTCAAGTAACCAAGGTGACTGCTTTGATGCGAGTGCCCCGATTCTAATTTGTTCAATTAATAAAACTTGATCAGTCGCTGGATCATAAGGAAGTACAGCAACAGCATGGCCGCGCTCTAAAATTTCACGTTTAACTTCTACTGATTTACCACCCGCAAACAAGGCATGATGAAAGCGATAGATATTAATTTTAAAGAAACCATTATAAACACGCTCAATTGGCTTTAACTCTATGTCATCATGGTTAAATTGTGAGACTGCTGATATTTTCATCCTTTATTTCCTTTACACTGCAAGCAAAAATTACGACCAATTATATTCTGTTACACTTGGACATGCAGATTTACGTAATTTTTTTTTGGTTATTCATTAAAAAAGAGTACCATGGTGATAGTACAAAATTGTCTAAGGACTGAACGAACAATGAAAAAAACTCTACTCGCTGCGCTGATCGGGTTTTCAAGCGCACTGACTGCAACAGCTAGTTATGCTGAAGACTTACTACAAGTTTACGAGATTGCTACAGCAAACGATCCTACCGTACTTAAAGCAAAAGCCCAAGCAGATGCGCAAGCTTATGAAAGTGATCGCGCGTTAAGTGCACTATTACCACAAATTGGCTTAAGCCTTGATTATGAAACAACCAAGTCTGATCTTTATGAGGGTAATGATACTACAGGTTATGCTGGTTATGATTACGATCCTGATGTTTTCAGCCGTGGTATTAGCCTAAACCAAACACTATTTGATTTAGGCGCTTGGAACTCGCTAGGTATTGCTGATAAACAAGCATTACAAGCAGACGCTCAGTATGATTTTGCACGCCAAGATCTAATCGTTCGTGTAGCTGAGGGTTACTTCAACGTACTAAGTGCAATCGATAACCTTGAGTTTGTTCAAGCAGAAAAGCGTGCCATCGAGCGCCAATTGCAACAAACTAAAGAGCGTTATGCGGTAGGTTTAACAGCAATCACTGACGTACACGAAGCACAAGCTCAATATGATAACTCTGTTGCACAAGAAATTGTTGCTAAGAACAGTGTTGAAACAGCGCGTGAGCAACTTCGCGAAATTACTGGTAAATACCACGCAAAACTAGACATGTTGAATACAGATACATTTTCAACTGTTGCGCCAAATAAACAATCGTCTGAGTACATCAAAATTGCTGAAGACAACAACTTAAATCTGCAAGTTTCTAAAGTAACGGTTGATATTGCAAAAGATCAAATTGATTTAGCAAAAGCGGGTCACTATCCGAAGCTAACATTAAGTGCTTCTTACGGTGACAGCCTAACCGATCTAAATAGCAACTCACATCAACCTCGTGAAGATAGCGCTAAAATTGGCGTTAACTTTAGCCTACCGATTTACTCAGGTGGTGCTACAACTGCAGCAACAGATCAAGCTCGCGCTTTTTATGTTGCCGCAAGTGAAGATTTAGAAGCAAGTTTACGTGCAGTAACTCGCTCGGTTATTACATCATATAACCAAGTAGTGTCTGACATTGCCACGTATAAAGCCTTACAACAAGCTGTTGTTTCTGCAGAAAGTGCACTTAAAGCAACTGAAGCAGGCTTTGAAGTTGGTACACGTACTATCGTTGACGTATTGATCAGCACGCAAAACTTATATAACGCAAAAAGTAACTTAGCAAATGTTCGTTACCGCTATGTTGTTTCAACACTTCGCTTGAAACAAGCTGCTGGTACACTAACTAGTGAAGACCTTATTGCTATTAACCAAGGTTTAAAAGAAATCTAAATATTTCTTCGAAACTTATACCAACAAAGCCAGCCTAGCGCTGGCTTTTTGTATTTTTAAACACTTACAGTTAAACTAGCTTTTTTATTTTTAGAGATTTTTTTGTGGTTAGTTCATCACCGTTTAAAGCGTCTTTTTTGGGCCCTCGCTACTGGTTAACTTGGGTTGGCATTTTCTTTTTATATCTTATCTCTTGGTTGCCACATAAATTGCAACTAGCGCTTGGAAAACTGCTCGGCCGCCTAGTACATCGTTTTATGAAACGTCGCCGCCATATTGCTGAGGTGAATATTCGTTTGTGCTTTCCTGAAATGCCAGAGCATGAACAACGCGAACTAGTTCGTAAAAATATGGAAAATACCGGTATTGCGATGATAGAAACCGGCATGGCTTGGTGGTGGCCCGAGTGGCGAGTTAAAAAAGTGTATGGCTCGATAAAAGGGTTAGAATATTTTCAGCAAATTCAGCAATCAGGCAAAGGCGTTTTACTTCTTGTTCCACACATTTTACATCTTGAAATGGCAAGTCGGGTAATGGGCTTAAAGCACCAAGGTATTGGTTTTTATCGCCCACATAATAATCCTCTAATGGAGTATTTTACTACCAATGGTCGCTTACGCTCTAATGAATATTTAATCGGTAAAAAAGATGTTAAAGGCTTACTGCAAGCCCTCAAAAACAAGAAGGTTTGTTACTATCTGCCAGATCAAGACTATGGCCGTAATCGTTGCGAGTTTGCACCGTTTTATGCGGTAAAAGATACAGCAACAACTACAGGTGCACTGCTGTTTGCCAATAGTAAGAACTGCGAAACCGTAAGTTTAACGAGTCGTCGTGATGAGAATGGATGCTATCATCTAGAAGTGCTTCCTATTTTAGAAAATTTCCCTAGTGGCGATAACCTTGCTGATGTAACACGCGTTAACCAGCGTATGGAACAAGCAATAAACGTTGCTCCTGAGCAGTACATGTGGCTACATCGCCGCTTTAAAACTCGTCCAGATAAGAATGCACCTTCTTATTACAAGTAGAGTGACATTTTGCTGTATGTATGGTTTTATTAAGCTAATTAACAACAAGAGTATTAGAAATGTGGTTTTGGGTTAAGCATTTATCATTAGCTGTCATTTTGATTGCTGCTGCTATTTATTTTTTATTTGGCAGCGGTCCCGTATTAGATATCAAAAATACCCAAAATGCAGCAGCCCAAGGTCTATCACGCTTTTATTCCGCCCTTCGAAATCAGGTCAATTACAAAGATAACGAGCGAGATAAATATGTTCTTAAATTACCGACACCTGAAACTAGTCTAGATGTCGCACTATTTGAGCGTGAAAAAGTCGTTGAGCCTTCATCGCCAAACTGGACCGGAGATATACAACCTCGTCGCTTTGAAAATGGCACGACTTTAAAAGATGTATTATCTGATTATGCTAAAAATGAAGATATTGTGTTGTACTGGTATCTTAGTAAAGACTACGTAGTAAAAGATCACTTTCGAGTTGATAGCAACTTCGTTTCTGCATTGTATCAAGTAGGTCGAGCAATCAACGATGATTTCGAAAATGAGGTTTACACTTATTTTTGTTTTAAGCAAAGAGCGGCTGTGATCACTGAGCTGCCCTCTGCTTATGTACGTGAAAATTGCCGCCGTTTAAAAAGCTAAAACACCTGCAGCCACGCCTGACTAACTAAGTCGATATGCTGAGTTAACTCAGCACGTGGCGCACAACGCCCCTGCTGATTCAAACTCATTACATGATAACGTGAACGATAGGCTATATACGCAGCCACTAACTCTTGCTGCATTTGCTCACTAATACAGCCTAAACGCGCCGCATCGGCTAGTATACGCACATTATCAGACCAGCTCGTTAGCTCTGGATGTTGCTTAGCATTATTTAGCACCAGATACTGAGTAATAAATTCAATATCTGTAATACCGCCCCTATCTTGCTTCAAATCAAACAGCTCATCGTTACCCTTAGCAAGGTGAGCGCGCATTTTTTCACGCATCTCAACAACATCCGTTTTTAATTTTTCGTTATCACGGGTTTGGCATAACACATCTATACGAATTCGCGCGAAACGATCTTTTAATGATGCTTGACCGTAAATCATGCGTGAGCGAACGAGAGCTTGATGTTCCCAAGTCCATGCTTGAGTTTGCTGATAGTGGTAGTAACTTTCTAAATTAATAGCCAGTAAGCCTGACGCCCCTTCAGGACGTAAACGAGTATCAAGCTCGTACAAAATACCAGACGCCGTGCGAGTATTGAATAAATGCATTAAGCGCTGTGCAAGTTTTAAATAAAACTGACGCGAATCAATCGACTTATCACCATCGGTATAACTGCTGCCATCGTGGTTATGCACAAACACAAGGTCTAAGTCAGAATCGTAGCCAACTTCAAAGCCACCCGTTTTACCGTAGGCGATAACCGCAAAGCCTTTTTCTTGCTCTGACGTATTAACGGGCTGACCAAAGCGTTCAACACACGCATACCATGCAATATTGACCGCTTGCTCTACAATTGCTTCAGCAAGCGCTGTAAGGTGGTCGCTTACCTTCATCACGCTGAGTACACCTGTTGCATCAGCCGCTGCAATGCGTAGCTGATGCGTTTGCTTAAACTGACGAAGAGCTTCCATTTGCAGCTCTAGATCACCATGCTCAATGCGCAAGAAGTATTGTCTAATTTCATCTTTGTAAGCAGATAAAGGTGTCGGTTTATAAAGCACCTGAGGATCGATCAGCTCATCAAGTAAAATTGGGTAACGAGAGATATGTTCGCCAATCCATTTACTATGACAACATAGTGCAACCAGTTGATTTAAGGCTCCAGGGTTTTCATACAACAGCTCTAGATAAGCGGTTCGTGAAATGATCTTATTCAATACTTGGCAGATCATCATAAAGGCGTCACTGCTCGCTTTTGCTATCGTTAATTGTTTAAGTAAAAGCGGCATTAATTTATCTAAAATGTCGCGACCTCGACTACCAACCTTCGCCTTAGTTAAACGCGCCTTAAAATCTTCCAATGCTGCTTGCCAATCAAGGTTCGGCTCACACATCAGGCTAACATCCGTCATTTCCCATGCGCTGATGTACTCATTTTCACACGGGTCGCTGGTTTCATTTTCAAAACCAATCACCTGTTCGAATTCACCATGGACTTGAGACATGATCTGCTCGATACTAGACAAACACTGATTAAAATCGTCTTTATTGAGTAAGTAACATAAACGTTGTTGGTTTAATTCGTCATCAGGTAGGGTTTGCGTTTGCTTATCAGCAAATATCTGTAAGTACTGCTCAATTTGACGTAAGTCTAAATAGTTTTGTGTAAGTAAATCAGCCTCTTTGTTGGACATAACCTGATTGTTAACCAGTTCTTTTAAAGCAACTAATAATGACTGAGTTTGCAGGTTAGCTTCGCGACCACCTCGCACCATTTGCAGCGCTTGTACCACAAATTCCACTTCTCGAATGCCCCCTGCGCCTAATTTAATATTGTTTGTAAGGCGTTTTCGGCGTACTTCTTGAGCTATCATTTGCTTCATTTTACGCAGCGATTCAATCACCGAGAAATCAATATAGCGGCGATAAACAAATGGCCGTAGCAATTCATAAAACTCATTCCAATAACGGCTTTCTGTGCCGATTAATCGCCCTTTTAGCATGGCGTAGCGTTCCCATTCACGTCCTTGCTCTTGATAATAATCTTCCATAGCATGAAAGCTCATCACCAAAGGCCCACTTTCACCAAATGGGCGCAGGCGCATATCAACCCGAAAGACTTGGCCATTTACCGTAGTTTGATTAAGCGCCATAATCAGCTTTTGCGCCACTTTGGTATAAAACACCTGCGCTTCAATAGAGCGACGCCCACCTTGCGTTGCAACATCACGAGGGTAAGAAAAAATTAAATCAATGTCAGAGGAGTAATTAAGCTCTCCTCCGCCTAGTTTACCCATGCCTAAAACTAACATGTGCATTGCATTACCGTCATCATCAAGCGGCATACCACTAACTTTAGCTACCTGCGCAAACGCCCACTGATTGGCACTATCGATAAGCTGATTTGCAAGCGCAGAGATATAAGCGATGCTATCAGCGATTGGGTTTGCACAGCACAAGTCAAGAAAAGCCACTTTCAACCAGTACTTTTCTCGATACAAACGCAGTTTTGCCATTGCAGCATTGTCGTCAAGCTCATTGATTTCTGTACTACTTAACGGAGCTTCAACTGCACGATTAGCAAGCTCCTTATCATCAAGTAACCAGTCTTTTAAGTTTGGCTGAGATTGTAAACAGTTCCACGCAAAGTCGCTTAAAGACAACAAGTTAATAATTTTCTGTTGTTCAGTTTGCCCCTCATACAAGCTCGCGAAGCGGGTTTGGCCTAACTGATGAAGTGACTCTGGAAGCGCGTGTAAATTACTCATTAAATACTCTCTTTTAACTTGCCAATAACCGTACTAGAATGATAATCAAAGAATTATTTAGCAGGGACCTGCATGTCATATTTATCACTATCTAACACTAGTTTAGTCGCGATTGCTATTAGTTTCGCTGTAATCTGCGCCACTATAGTACTGCTACGTATTCTAACGCAAATCAAAGCAAAACAAGCGCTTAAAGAAGAGCTTGCGCAACATGATAACTTTGCCATGGGAATAAGCTTTGCCAGCGAAATCATGGTCGTTATAGCAACTATCGCTTATATATTTGATGAGATTAGCTTAAGTGCAGCCCAATCTAATCCGCTAAAAGTACTTTTACTCATTGTGCTGTTGTTTGCTTTTATAAAAATAGGCCATTTAATTCATCGTAAATGGATTTTGCATCGCTTTAATGAAGAAGCCGCTATTCTAAAGCAAAATGTCTGCGCCGCCTTGGTCGATTCAGGCATGCTAATCGCAAACTGTATTATTGCTCTTGGTCTTTATAACTGGTGCCATACCCAAGGCTATAGCAGCTTATTGATCGCCACAGTGAGCTTTTTTGTGCTGCAAGGTATGTTTGCCCTTGATAGTAAAATCCGTGAGTATCGTTTTGCAAAAGCTAACCAAGGTGCGTCGCTACAAAGTAATTTTAATCTAGAAAATACTTCCATCGGTATTCGCTACGCGGGTAAGTCTATTGGCCTTGCTCTTGCCGGTTATGCTGGTCTTGCCAGTGCATCATTTATTAGTGGTAAAATGGTAGAAAACTTATTCACTTTGGTATCTCATTGCGGTGCTATGTGGGTGTTACTTTATATTTTGAGCTACATTATTAAGTATATTTCTTTACCGAATATAGATACTTCTCTTGAAGTTGATCATCAAGATAATATTGGTATTGCGTGTATTGAGTTTGCCGTTTTTGGCGCAATAGGCTATTTACTTATTAGTATGTTTTCAATTTGATACGGAAGTTTTAGTACCGTGAGACTCTATGCCCTTTAAAGTTAATGATTATTTACTAGTTGATATAGACAATGAGTTTAGCCGAGCCTTTACTGAGCATTATTTTGCGAGCGTTGAAGGCTCAACGCTTGTTGTGGCAGGCGCAAATAGCCGCCACATGGTCAAACTTATGTTTGATGAATTAATAAAAGATTACTGTTATTGCGACTTCAGTAATGAAATAAGTGTCTCTGAACTGGCCAGCTACCTGCATGAACACCACAACATTAAAGGTGTTTTAATTAATTTAACCGATTACCAATTAGCTGATGATGCACAAAAATTTATATACAATTCCCTACATAAAATACGTTATTTAGTAAAACAAGAAGAACAAGGTTTTAGCTTTGCGCCTTGCCCCGACAGCGCCCATATTAATCACCTTTCCTGTCAAACAACTATCGCTGAAACGACGACAGATCTTTTACCATTAGCTGAAGAGTTAAATAGAAAATAAATAATTGCACCTAAGCCGCTGTATACTTACCATATTGCTAAATTTATTGATAAGTGACAGCCATGCGAGTTCCACATATTTACCAACCTTCAGCGATTTCTTTAAACACCCCAGTAGCACTAGATGATGATGCCGCAGGTCATGTTGGCCGCGTATTGCGCATGCAAGTCGGTGATAAGGTCTCGATTTTTAATGGTGAAGGAGGTGAATACCTCAGTGAAATAATAGAAGTGAGCAAAAAAAACGTGGTCGTTAAGCCACTGGAATTTGTTGATCATGATGTTGAGTCGCCTTTAAAGATTCACTTAGGCCAAGGTATTTCTCGTGGTGATAAAATGGATTTCACTATTCAAAAATCAGTCGAGCTTGGTATTACAGAAATCACCCCTATTTTTAGTCAACGTTGTGGCGTAAAACTAAGTGGCGATCGCCTTGCAAAAAAACATCAACAATGGCAAAAAATTGCAATTGCCGCGGCTGAACAATCTGGCCGCAACGTTGTGCCTGTTGTACACCCGCCTATCGATATAAAAGAGTGGCTAGAACAAGCAAGTGATGCGATTAAACTTACTTTGCACCCGCGTGCTGAGCACAGTATTAAAACGATTCAAATCCCCAGTGAAGGGGTACGCTTTTTAGTCGGTCCTGAAGGTGGATTTACCGATGAAGAAATTAACATTACTAAACAGCAAGACTTTGTTGATATCCGCTTAGGGCCACGTGTTCTGCGAACAGAAACAGCCGCTCTGACGGTATTGAGCGCATTACAATTGCAGTTTGGCGATTTAGCGAATTGAAAACAGTAAAAATACCCATATATCAAAGTAACAAAACACAGTATGGCATACGATTCTAAGGCAAAAATATGGCAATTAAGCTAGGCATAATCTCTGATCCAATTAGTGGCTTTAATATTAAAAAAGACACTGGCTTTGCAATGATGATGGAAGCACAAAAGCGCGGTTACGAAATTTACTACATGGAAATGGATGACCTTTCTCTACGTCAAGGTCAAGGCTATGCAACAGCTGCCAAAGCCCGTGTATTTGATGATGTTAATCACTGGTATGAATTAGAAGAAAAAGCCACCATTGCTTTAGCTGATTTAGACGTTATTTTAATGCGTAAAGATCCGCCTTTTGATACTGAGTACATCTACGCTACCTATATTTTAGAGCGTGCTGAGCAAGCTGGTACGCTGGTTATCAATAAGCCGCAAAGCTTACGCGATGCCAATGAAAAGCTATTCACGGCTTGGTTTAGCGAACATACGCCAGATACTTTAGTAACACGTAGCCAAGCAGACATTCGTGCATTTTTAGCTGAGCATAAAGATATTATTTTAAAACCCCTTGATGGTATGGGTGGTGCTTCTATCTTTAGAGTTAAAGAAGATGATGCCAATATTGGTGTGATCTGCGAAACATTAACCGAGCATGGTAGTCGTTTTGCAATGGCACAAAATTATATCCCTGAAATCAAGCAAGGCGATAAACGCGTTCTTGTGGTTGATGGTGAAGTAATGCCGTACTGCCTAGCGCGTATCCCGCAAAATGGCGAAACGCGCGGTAACTTGGCAGCAGGTGGTAGAGGTGAAGCACGTCCAATTAACGATTCAGACCGTAAAATTGCAGAGGCTGTTGCACCTACACTGAAAGAAAAAGGCCTTATTTTTGTTGGTCTAGATATCATTGGCGATCGTTTAACTGAAATCAATGTCACTGCGCCAACGTGTGTAAAAGAGATTGAAGCTGCTTATGATATTTCAATCACTGGTCACTTATTTGATGCCATTGAAAGAAAACTGAGCCATACTTAATTTAAACAACAAAAGGGGCGACCTATGCAGTCATTAGAGAACCATTTCTTAATCGCAATGCCAAGCATGCAAGACCCTTTTTTTAAGCGTGCTGTTACGTATATTTGTGAGCACAACCAAGATGGTGCGATGGGCTTAGTAATTAACCAGCCTATCAATATCACCGTGGGCGAGCTTCTCGATAAAATCGAAATTGATAACGATAAAAGTAAGCAAGCAGCAGGCTTAGCTGTATATGCTGGCGGGCCTGTAAAAACCGATCGCGGTTTTGTTTTGCATTCACCAAAGCCTGGTTATGCAGCGAGTCAAAAGCTCAGCAGTGATATTATGATCACCACTTCAAAGGATGTGTTAGCAAGCCTAACAACGAGTGAAGCACCAGAACAATTTATTATCACATTGGGTTATGCTGGTTGGGATCAAGGACAGTTAGAACAAGAACTGCTGGAGAATTCATGGTTAATTATCAAAGCAGACCCTGAGATCATCTTTAATACACCCGTTGAAAAACGTTGGGAAAAAGCGGTTTCGATGCTGGGTTTTGATGTCGGTCAATTAAGCTCTGAAGCAGGCCATGCTTAGCATTTATAATTTTTAAGACTATGACAAAACGAACGTTTAAGGCACTCGGTGAACGCACCGTAATGGGTTTTGACTTTGGCACCAAAAGTATTGGTATTGCCATTGGTCAAGAACTCACAGGAACAGCATCAAGTTTACAAGCTGTAAAAGCGAAAGATGGTATTCCAGACTGGCAACTAATTAAAAAACAAGTGGACGAGTGGCAACCAGATTTAATGGTGGTTGGTTTACCGCTTAATATGGATGGCACCAATCAAGAAGTTACCTTTAAAGCTAAGAAGTTCGCTAACCGCTTACACAACCACTTTGCTATACCGGTTGAAACGCAAGACGAACGGCTAACCACCGCAGACGCAAAAGCGCGTTTATTCGAACAAGGTGGCTACCGAAACCTCGGCAAAGGTAATGTTGATAACATGTCTGCTGTGATTATTTTAGAAAGCTTTTTTGAGCAATTTTATGGTGAGTAGGCACCTTCAACGCATTTAAAGAGTGCCAGCACAGACAGTGCTGGCATGTAATTCCCTTTTGTTTTAACTAAGATTTACCTTTTTCGTCAAGGCCATCAATAGTCACACCCTGTAAGAAACCAGCCCCTTTTTGTTCATTGTTTTGTAGCTTAATCATTAAACGCAAGTCATTTGGCGAGTCAGCATGGTGCAGCGCATCAGCATAGTTAATGCGGCGCTGTTTATAAAGCTCAAATAATGCTTGGTCAAAGGTCTGCATGCCCATTTCTTTCGATTTAGCCATAGTCTCTTTAATAGAACCGATATCGCCTTTTTTAATAAGCTCTGCCACCATAGGTGAGTTAAGCAAAATTTCGATAGCAGCGACACGCCCTTCCCCATCGGCAGTTGGCACCAACTGCTGAGCAACAATGGCGCGAAGGTTTAGTGCAAGGTCGTACTTTAACTTATCGTGCTTTTCTTTAGGCACCAAATGCATGATACGGTCAATGGCTTGGTTGGCATTGTTCGCATGCAGTGTTGCGACACATAAGTGACCAGTTTCGGCAAAGCTGAGTGCATATTCCATAGTTTCTTGTGAGCGGATCTCACCAATTAAGATCACATCGGGTGCTTGACGTAACGAGCTTTTCAACGCTGATTCAAAGCTTTCTGTATCAAGACCAACTTCACGTTGAGTGATAATGCTTTTACGGTGCTCATGCACAAATTCGATAGGATCTTCAATAGTAAGAATATGACCACGTTGATTGCGGTTACGATAACCTAGAAGCGCAGCAAGCGAGGTTGACTTACCCGTACCAGTACCACCTACAAATAGCACTAATCCACGTTTTGCCATAATCACGTCGGTTAACGTTGATGGCAAACCAAGTTCATTCACATCAGGAATTTGTGTCACGATACGGCGAATAACCATTCCAGCCCTGTCTCGTTGCCAAAAAGCAGAAACACGGAAACGACCTTCATCAGTAGCAATCGCAAAGTTACACTCTTTGCTGTCATGGAACTCTTTGCGCTGTTTGTCGTTCATTGATGACTCGACCAAAGCGAGTGAATCCTCATCAGAAAGTTTTTCATCGCTTAAAGGTATTAATTCACCGTTTACTTTTGCACTGACTGGCAGTTGGCTAGAAACAAACAAGTCAGAGCCTTTTTTGTCGATCATGACTTGCAAAAAATGATTTAAAGGTAAAGACATTTTATATAGCTCCGTTAGCCACCAAACTGGGTTTTATCTTGCGCTTTAGCTCGCGCATCAACATTAGTAATAATGCCGTAGTTAACCAAATTACCTAAACATTGGTCCATGGTCTGCATGCCATGCGATGCACCAGTTTGAATTGATGAGTACATTTGCGCAATTTTATCTTCACGGATCAGATTTCGTATTGCAGGAATACCGATCATGATTTCATGGGCTGCTACTCGGCCGCCGCCTACCTTTTTAAGTAAAGTTTGCGAGATTACGGCACGCAATGATTCTGACAACATTGAACGCACCATGTCTTTTTCTTCACCTGGGAACACGTCAATAATACGGTCTATGGTTTTTGGTGCAGAGGTAGTATGCAAGGTTCCAAACACTAAGTGCCCCGTTTCTGCCGCAGTCATTGCTAAGCGGATTGTTTCAAGGTCACGAAGCTCACCCACTAAGATTACATCCGGATCTTCACGTAGTGCACTTCTAAGTGCATTAGAGAAGCTATGCGTATCACGGTGAACTTCACGTTGGTTAATAAGGCTTAGCTTATTTTCATGTACGAATTCGATAGGATCTTCGATAGTTAAAATATGATGATGTTTTGTTTGGTTAATGTAATCGACCATCGCCGCCAAAGTCGTTGATTTACCCGAACCAGTAGGGCCGGTGACTAGCACCAAACCACGAGGGTTATCGGCAATGGTTTTAAAAATATCTGGGGCACCTAAATCATCCAGCGTTAAAACATCACTTGGGATAGTACGAAACACCGCCGCAGGACCACGGTTTGAATTAAATGCGTTAACACGAAAACGCGCAAGGTTTGGCACTTCGAAAGAAAAATCCACTTCGAGATTTTGTTCATAGTCCTTACGCTGATTATCGTTCATAATATCGTATACCAGACTATTTACATCTTTTTGTTCTAATGCTGGAATATTAATACGACGCACATCACCATCAACACGTATCATAGGTGATACGCCTGATGACAAGTGTAAATCCGAGGCTTTGTGTTGCACACTAAAGGCCAATAATTCGGTAATATCCATTTATGACTCCACAACCAACTGATAATTATATGGTTACAATAGCAGAACGACTTACATCCGCCTACGCAAGAATTGCTCAAGCTGCAAAAAATAATCACCGCGATGAGCAATCAATCAACCTATTGGCTGTTTCAAAAACAAAACCTGCCGACGATATTATTGCTGCCTATAAGCATGGTCAACGCCAGTTTGGCGAATCATACGTTCAAGAAGCGGTAACAAAAGTCACAGCATTGGCTGATTATAAAGACATTATTTGGCACTTTATCGGCCCTATTCAATCAAATAAAAGTGCCCAAGTAGCCACGCATTTTGATTGGGTACAAAGTGTTGACCGCACTAAAATTGCAAAACGTCTTAATGAGCAACGACCAGCCAACAAAGCCCCACTCAATGTATTAATTCAAGTTAATATTAGTTTAGAAGAGGCTAAGTCAGGCTGCCACCCAGACGAGCTAATGGCATTGGCCGAATTTATCAGTCAATGCCCTAATTTATGCCTGCGCGGTGTGATGGCGATTCCTGCCAAAACCGACGATGCCCAGCTACAATTACAATATTTTGAGCAATTAAGCGCTTGCTTTGATAAACTAAAGGCCCAATATCCCCAAGTAGACACCTTGTCGATGGGTATGAGTAACGATGTTGAAGCGGCGATTGCAGCGGGTTCAACCATGGTACGCATTGGCACGTATATATTTGGCCAACGAAATTAAAAGGTGATAACAGACATATGTCAGACAAAAAAATCGCATTTATAGGCACGGGTAACATGAGCTACGCCATCATTGGCGGCATGGTAAAGAACGGTTTTGCAGCAAAAAACATCATTGCAACCAATCGCAACCAAGAAAAATTAGCTAAGGTTGCTGCTGATTTCGGGGTGCAAACTACCGCGGATAACAACGCGGCACTTCGCGATGCTGATGTGATTGTCTTATCTGTTAAACCACAAATGATGGGCGATCTTTGCCAATCATTCCAAGATTCAGGCGTTGATTTTAGCGACAAGCTATTTATTTCAGTAGCAGCAGGTCTTACCGTAAACCGTTTACGTGAAATGCTAGGTCAAGATGTGAAAATGGTGCGTTGTATGCCAAATACACCATCATTACTAGGCCGTGGTGTTTCTGGCCTTTATGGCGCGGATGAAACCGCTGAAGAGCACGAGTTTGTACAACAAGTTTTTGAGTGTACAGGCATTGTTGTGTGGGTTGAGCAAGAGTCACAAATCAACGACATCATTGCTGTTACAGGCTCATCACCTGCTTACTTCTTCTTATTTATGGAAGCTATCGAAGAAAAAGCGAAAGCACTTGGCTTTAGTGATGAAGATGCGCGCCGTTTAGTACAACAAACCGCACTAGGTGCAGCCGAAATGGCACTGTCACAACCAGACATCAGTATTTCTCAGCTACGTGCGAACGTGACCTCTAAAGGGGGTACGACTCACGAAGCTGTTGAGCATCTTAAATCACAAGGTTTAGTCGGTACTGTTGCAGATGCAATGGATGCCTGTATCGCTCGCGCTGAAGCGATGGAAAAAGAACTTTAAGCTTACTTTTTGAAGGTAAAACTATGCAAGCCATGCACTTTTTAGTTGGGATTATTTTTGATCTCTTTTTAATGGTGGTCCTTTTACGCTTTTGGTTACAAGCGGCAAAAGCTGACTTTTACAATCCTATGAGCCAGTTTGTGGTGAAAGCCACTTCGTTCGCAGTGAACCCACTTCGTAAAATCATCCCAGGAGTGGGTGGCTTTGATATTGCCTCGTTAGTGCTTGCTTATTTAGTTGCTGTAGCCAAACTCAGTGTTATTTTTCTGATGTTTTATAACGCTTGGGCGCCAGGTCCGGTATTTATTCAAGCGTTAATTACAGTAATTAAAGAAGGTTTAAACTTACTATTTTGGGTATTAATTATTCGTGCTTTACTGAGCTGGGTAAGCCAAGGCTACAACCCAATTGAGGCTGTATTCCACCAGCTAACTGAGCCAATGTTGCGCCCTATTCGTAAGATTATCCCACCACTAGGTGGTCTAGACCTATCAATCTTAGTGTTGATTATTGGTCTACAGTTTTTACAGTTTTTAGTAATGGATTTAATTGGCTAAGCGTTTAACGTGAAGCAGTAAGGGGCCGAAAGGCCTCTTTTGTTAAGTGAGATATACCATGAAGCAATTTATTTATTTTTCTTTGATTGTATTGAGTTTATTTACAACCTTTGCCAAAGCTGATGAACAAGCAGGCGCCCAGTACAAGGTTCTTGGCCCTTGGGAAGTTCATTACATTGCATTTCCATCGACTTTTATTCAGCCAAACATTGCTAAAAACTATGATTTAGAGCGTAGCCCTAGCAAAGGGATTATTAATATTTCGGTATTAAAAAACAGCGATAAAACAGCGCAGACTGCAACTTTAACTGGCACTGCACGTAACCTACTTGGTAATAAAAAACAGCTTACATTTAAAGAAGTTGTTGAAGGCGATGCGATTTATTACCTCGCGCAAATCGATTACAGCAACGAAGAAATTTACCGTTTTGATATCGAAATTAATCAAAACGGCAAACTACAAACGCTGAAATTTCAGCAAAAATTTTACGTAGATTAATAGACCTATGAACAACACCTTGGTTTTAGCCACGGGTAACCCTGGCAAAGTAAAAGAGCTGGCAAGCATGCTCAGCCCACTTAATATTAACGTGGTTCCACAAAGCGATTTTCAAGTGCCAGACGTGCCAGAAACAGGCACCACATTTGTTGAAAACGCCATTATTAAAGCGCGTCATGCAGCAAAGATCACGGGCATGCCTGCGATTGCCGATGACTCTGGCCTTGAAGTAGACGGCCTAAATGGTGCGCCGGGAGTCTACTCTGCACGCTTTGCCGGAGCGGATGCTGGCGATCAAGATAATATCGATAAGTTATTAAAAGAGCTTGCTGATAACCCTGTTCGCAGTGCACGTTTTTGGTGTGTGTTAGTACTAATGCGCCACGCCGACGACCCAACACCGCTAATTTGTAGTGCCAGTTGGGAAGGCGAAATCACCCATAGCCAAGATGGTCAGGGTGGTTTTGGTTATGATCCGGTGTTTTATGTGCCGTCTGAGCAATGTACTAGCGCTCAGTTAACTAAAGAGCAAAAAAATGCCCTTAGCCATCGCGGCCAAGCTTTAAAACAACTACTTGCGCAATTGCAGCAAAAAGGCGGCCTGTGAGTCTACCGCCTTTAAGTTTATATGTGCACGTGCCTTGGTGCGTGCAAAAGTGCCCATACTGTGACTTTAATAGCCATGGCCAAAAAGGCACGATCCCCGAAAAAGAATACGTTCAGCATCTTATTGATGATCTCAAGGCCGATTTACACTTAGTACAAGGGCGTAAAATCCACAGCATCTTTATTGGCGGCGGCACCCCAAGCTTATTAACCGGGGACGCTTATACTCGCCTACTTGGCGAAGTCGACAGATTAATTGGCTTAAGCGATGACTGTGAAATTACCCTAGAGGCAAACCCAGGCACCGTCGAAACCGGTCGCTTTAAAGAATATGTTGCCGCTGGCATTAATCGTATTTCGATTGGTGTGCAAAGCATGCAAAACGACAAGCTAAAAGCCCTTGGCCGCATTCATGGTGCTGATGAAGCAAGCTACGCTGCTAAGCAAGCACACCAAGCGGGGCTAAACAGCTTTAATCTTGATTTAATGCATGGCTTGCCAGGGCAATCTGTTGCAGACGCCTTGAGCGACCTTGAAAAAATCATTGCCCTTAATCCTCCCCATATCTCTTGGTATCAGCTAACCATTGAGCCAAATACGCAGTTTGCTTCTAAGCCACCGACCTTACCTCATGACGACACCCTTTGGGATATTCAAGAACAAGGTCAAGCGTTACTCGCAGCAGCAGGTTATGAGCAATACGAGATCTCAGGCTACGCGAAGCCCGGTTACCAATGCCGTCATAACTTGAATTATTGGCGATTTGGCGATTATCTCGGTATCGGCTGCGGTGCCCATGCTAAAATTACTGATGAGAATAAAGTCATCACCCGTACGGTGAAAGTAAAACACCCTCGAGGTTATATGGATCTTGCCAAACCGTATTTATACGAACAATGGCAAGTAGCAGAAGACGACTTAGCTTTTGAATTCTTTATGAATCGTTTTCGTTTAGTCGAACCCTGCCCCAAAGCTGATTTACCTTTGCTTACAAGTTTGTCACTGCAAAGTCAGGAACAAGCCTTGACTGAGGCAATTGCAAAAGGCTTACTAATTGATGATAAAGATAACTGGCAGGTAAGCCAAA
The DNA here is from genome assembly GCF_017808125.1 of Pseudoalteromonas sp. PA2MD11. Classification (NCBI taxonomy): domain Bacteria; kingdom Pseudomonadati; phylum Pseudomonadota; class Gammaproteobacteria; order Alteromonadales; family Pseudoalteromonadaceae; genus Pseudoalteromonas; species Pseudoalteromonas sp. PA2MD11. The sequence goes on along the minus strand of NZ_JADKNF010000005.1, from coordinate 140,935 downwards.
AAGGCCATCGCTTTTTAAATGACCTGCTAGAATTATTCGTTTAAGAATTATAATTAAATTTCTAACAACTACAAAGGAACGATAATGCGTAAACTGACCTTCATCGCTGCGGCGGTAAGTGTTGCATTGCTTGGCGGCTGCCAACAAATGCAAGAGCAACCGAAGCCTGCACCAAGTGTACAAAGCCAACCTGTACAAAGTGAAATCGATAAAGCTAACGCCTTCTTCGAAGATACTTTTAACCGTGATGTAATGAAAAGCCCTATTTATCAAACATACATGGGCATCAAAAAAGATTACGATAAATGGGATGATGGCAGCGAAGAGCGCGTTTTAGAAGACTTTGAACAAACTAAAGCTGACCTAGTTGCGCTTAACGCAATTAACCGCGACCTATTAGATGACGCAACAAAAGTAAGCTATGACCTTAAAAAGCAAGATTTAGAAAACGAAATTGCTGATTTCAAATGGCGCCATTACAACTACCCTGTGAACCAAATGTTTGGTGTTCACTCGATGATCCCTGCGTTTTTAATCAACCAACATCAAATTGCCGATGTATCTGATGCTAAAGCGTATATCTCACGTTTAAATGGTGTTACAACGGTTATTGATCAACTAATCAAAGACCTTGAAGTACGTGCAGATAAAGGCATTATCGCGCCTAAGTTTGTTTTCCCTCACGTGATTGATTCAAGCAATAATATCTTACGCGGCGCACCATTCCATGATGGTGAAGACTCAACGTTACTTGCTGACTTTAAACGTAAAGTTAACGCATTAGAGATTGCCGAAAGCGAAAAATCTGCACTTATCAGCGACGCTGAAAAAGCCCTAAAAGCAGCAGTAAAACCTTCTTACACTAAGCTAATTAACTTCTTAGCTCAGTTAGAAAAGCGCGCTGATGACCGTGATGGTGCTTGGAAATTCCCTGACGGCGAAGCGTTCTACAACAACGCTTTAGCACGTACCACAACAACTGATTTAACAGCGAAAGAAATCCACACTATCGGTTTAGCTGAAGTTGCGCGTATTCACGACGAAATGCGTGCAATCAAAGATAAAGTAGGCTTTAAAGGTGACCTTAAAGCGTTCATGCAATTCATGAAAACTGATAAGCAGTTCTACTACCCGAATACTGCTGAAGGTAAACAACGCTACCTTGATGAAGCAACAGCGCTTATCGATAACATGAAATCTCGTCTAGACGAGCTATTCATTGTTAAGCCAAAAGCTGACCTTAAAGTTAAAGCTGTTGAAGCATTCCGTGAAAAAGCAGCAGGTAAAGCGTTCTACCAACAACCTGCGCCAGATGGCTCACGCCCAGGTATTTATTACGCAAACCTTTACGACATGGAAGCAATGCCAACATACCAAATGGAAGCACTTGCATACCACGAAGGTATTCCAGGTCACCACATGCAAATTGCTATCGCGCAAGAACTTGAAGGTGTACCTAAGTTCCGTAAGTTTGGCGGCTACACAGCGTATGTTGAAGGTTGGGGTTTATACTCTGAGCTAGTACCAAAAGAAATGGGCTTATACGAAGACCCTTATTCAGACTTTGGTCGTCTTGCGATGGAATTATGGCGCGCATGTCGCCTAGTAGTAGATACAGGTATCCACGCAATGAAGTGGACACGTCAAGAAGGTATCGACTACTACGTAAATAACACACCTAACGCAACCTCTGATGGCGTTAAAATGGTTGAGCGTCACATTGTAATGCCTTCACAAGCAACGGCATACAAAGTGGGCATGCTGAAAATTTTAGAGCTTCGTGAAGCGGCTAAAGAAAAACTAGGCGATAAATTCGATATTCGTGAATTCCACGATGTAGTACTTAAAAATGGTGCAGTACCGTTAAATGTACTAGAGAAGTTTGTTGACCAATGGGTTGCTAAGAAACAAGCAGCTTAACCAATAAAGACTTGAAAAAGGCCGCTCAGCGGCCTTTTTTATTTATTTAAACAACTAGTTGAGCTATAAATGTATAAATAATAAAAAACGAGTATCTCCATGCAAAGCGCGATTGAGCAATTGAACAGCCGGCTTCAACATCATCAGTTAAAAGAACTCATTGCCGATTACCAAAGTTTATCGGGAGTTTTGCAAGCGGCACAATTACAGCATATCTATCAATTAGCGTGCAGTAGTGAAGTTAAATACTTGTTTTTACAAAATGTGGCAGCGCATTTACTCGAAGCAAGCCCGCTGCCAAGTGAAGCTGTCGCCTTAATTGATGATATCGATAAGCTGAGCTTTTTCACGCCTGGTCTTAAGTTTCAAAATGCTTTTTGTATTACCGACAACCAAGGTAACACCCTATTACATCATTTATTTACACAGTGTCAGGCTGATAACCTACCCTTTAATTACTTGCGTTCGTTAATGTTATTTGAAAGCAACGAAAGCTTGGGTGTTGCGTTAAAAACATTAAATAAGCAGCAGCTTACTCCTATAGGTTGCTTTATAGCGCAAAACAGCACGACTCAGATGCTAGCCAAACATGAATTCTCTGCATTATTAGCCATGATGGAAGTCGACCAAAATCACAGCCCGAGCGCAGTCAGCGCCTTGGTAAATACCCTTAAGCAATTTTATGGTGCCAATCAAGCAACGAGTAGCGACAGTAAAGTGCTGCTTTGCGCGGCCTATTTGCAAGTGCCAACGGCACAGTTATTAAACGCGCTCAATCAATAACTCCATGAATAAAGATGTTGTTAAAGCGTTTTTATCGCTCAGTAGTTTTACCGCCCTTAACCATGGTAGCCGTATTGTGCTTACCTTGTGCCTTGCAAGGTTATTAAGTACTGATGAGTTTGGTACTTTCGCGGCGTTACTCGCACTGTGTGAAATTTTGTTATTACCTGCGAGTATGGGCTTTGCATCATCTTTAATGCGTATTAGCTACCCGCTCTACAAAGCTCAGCAACATGACTTACTACGCGGCTTAAAACATGTTTATTTAGCGGCATCGTGTTTATTCGGGGTGATTTTTGTCGCTGCTGTGGTGATTAGCTTCCAAGCTATTTCACCGCACCAAAGCGCTCAAGAGCATGTGGTCTATTTACTATTACTGGTGCCGATTGGCGCCATTATGCAAAGCCAATCGGCTTTTTTAGTGGCTTTGAATAAACCAAAAATTGGCCTGATAACGCAGCAGTGTATTTTTGAATTGCTAACAGCTGGGTTTTGTTTTTTCGTGTACTTGATACGTGGCGACTTATCGTTAGTCGAGATTTGTATCTTGTTGTTTTGTAGCATCTTATGCGTAGTCATTTATCAATATTGGTTAATCAAAAAAATGATCGTCGCAAGTACTGCCCGCTACCAAACCAAGCAATGGTGTAAAGACTCCTTGATCATGCTCGCCAGTGGCGCTGGCACCGTATTAGTAGCAAAACTCGATGTCTTACTGGTGCATCACTGGTTTGGTGCACAAGGCGTGAGTATCTTCTTTCCTGCGGTAGTCATTGCTGGCTTACTGACTATTTTAGGCAATGCCGCCAACCAATATTTAAAACCCATTTTAATGGCAGATGAAACGACCGAGCAGCAACTTAGCGAATTAATGAAAGTGGTATGGCGTTTTAACTTTGCCGCTATTTTGCTACTTGCCCTGCTCGCAAAGCCACTACTCACTCTCTATGGCGAAAGCCAATTGCAGAAAGGGTTTTGGATTTTAATGCTGCTGTTACTCGGGCAGCTGTTATTACCAGCAAGAATCTTAGCCAGTAGCATGATCAAGTTAAAAGGGAACCCGCTTATTAACTTGTACGTATTACTTGGCGCAACCAGTGTCACTGTTTTAATGGCAGTACTGTTAAAAGATCAGTTTGGCTTATTGGGGGTGGCTGTGGCATTTAGTGGTGGCTTTATGCTCGGTGCGATTTGCCGCATGGTGATTGTGTGCACACGCATGCGGCTACCTTTATCTGTGGTACTGGGTTTAGTCAGATAGATAATATTCAACACTGGTAACAACACGCACTTTTTTCAGCTGAGGTGTGTTTGAATCTCTATCAGAAATTGAAAACTGCCCCTGACGCGCTGTTTTAATTTTACCTAATTTAGACTGTGAATCTTTGGCAAATTTCATTGCTACTTCGCGGGCTTTTTCGGTTGCTTCTTGAATCATATTTGGCTTAATTTCATTTAAGCCATTAATTAAATATTGAATCCGCGTTTCGTAATTATCTTGTACTATCGCAATGCCTTGCTTGGCTAATTGGCTTACTGCACCTAAGGCATTTTGCACTTTTTCAATATCATTTGAATAAACAATGACATTATTACGAGCAATATAACGAAACTGCTGATTCTCGCCGCCATATTCGCGAGCTTGTTTATCAATAATCGATTGGCTACCAAGGCTGATTTCTTCATCACTAAAACCATGTAGTTTTAAAAAAGCCACAACCGCATCACTTTTCTCTTCAACTCGACCCACTAGTTTTTCAAGGTTGTTATCGGCATCAGAAAACTGTAACGGCCAGATAACGGTGTCGGCCGGCACTTCCATTTCTGCTAGCCCTTTAACATGAACTGTGCGCTCCATGCCCTTTACATCAAGGGCTGCACTTTTCAAAATAAAACCTAATCCGAGCAAACCGACCGCCAATGCACACGCTGCAATAACGATATTAAATGGTTGCGCTTTATTCATGCTTTTCTCCTTGATGTAGGTCACTGTTTTTGACTCGAAAAGTAGTTATAAACAGGTTATCTTATGAGTATAACTTTTAATACTTTAGAAGCGTGTCGGTTCTAGTTTGAGTGTATTAAACTTAACAGACCCTGAAGTTTTAACAAACATCGCAAGCGAAGGAAACAGCATGAGCGTTAAACGTATTAGCCAATTTTTTAATCCTAAATCGGTCGCGGTGATTGGCGCCTCAAATTCCCCTAACCGAGCGGGCTTTGTGGTAATGCGTAATTTACTACAGGGGGGCTTTAAAGGCCCAATCATGCCTGTTAGTTTAAATCACAGCGCTGTACACGGGGTATTAGCCTACCCAAGCATTGCTGCACTACCTAAAGTGCCCGACCTTGCGGTTATTTGTACTAATAAAAATACCTTAATTAACATCATTAATGAGCTTGGAGAGCTTGGTTGTAAGCACGCGGTGGTAATTGCTGCGGGTTTAAACGTCGACCAAAAGCACGCATTAAAAGAAGCAGCTGCTGAGGCAAATGTCTCTTTACTTGGGCCTAATTGTTTGGGCTTACTTATTCCTCATATTGGTTTAAATGCCAGCTTTTCACATACGGTTGCAAGCCCAGGAAAGCTTGCTTTTGTATCGCAATCTGCGGCTGTTTGCTCAACCATTCTAGATTGGGCGAAAAACAAAGAAATTGGCTTTTCATATTTTGTATCTGTGGGTGATTGCCTAGATATCGACTTTGATGAGTTACTCGACTTTTTAGGCCGAGATGCAAAAACTAAAGCTATTTTGTTATATATCGATAATATTGAAGATATTCGCAGCTTTATTTCCGCAGCGCGAGCCGCTGCGTTTAGCAAACCCGTAATCGCCATTAAAACCGGTAAAACCAGTGCTGGTGCCCTCGCTGCAGAAATACACACTGGTGGCAAACAAAGCTCAGATGCAGTCTATGATGCGCTATTTCAGCGAGCAGGTATGCTTAGGGTAAACGACTTACGAGAGCTTTTCGCTGCGACACAAACGCTGGCAATGCACCCAAAACTTCTTAAAGTCGAGCAGCTAACCATTTTAACCAATGGCGGCGGCCCAGGTGTCATGGCTGTGGATACGCTCTTGCAAAGCTCAGGAAAGCTGGCTGAGCTTAGCGATGAGACTAGAGCTGCGCTTAATAAAGTCATCCCGCAATCAGAAATGACCTCAAATCCGGTGGACATTTTTGGTGACTCAGCGCCAAGACGCTATCAACAAGCCTTAGAAATCTTACTACAAGCTAAAGAAGTTAAAAACTTGCTGATCATTCATACGCCTTCAGCACTTGCACCGAGTGAAGACTATGCAGAGATCATTGTTGAAACCTTGGAAAAAATCCCAAAAATGGCTCGCCCTTATGTTATGACTAACTTTATGGGTGAAGATGCCGCCTATGCTGCACGTAAAGTCTGTACCAATAACGCTATTCCAACCTACCGTACACCTGAAGGTGCGGTGGGTGCCTTTATGCACTTAGTCAGTTATCGTCGTAACCAAAAGCATTTAACACAAACACCAGAATCAAACACCGATGATGCAAAAATAAATAAAGACGCTGCACGCTCTGTGGTGAGCGAGTTTTTAGCCGAAGAGCAAAGCTATTTATCAACCCATGAAGCTAGTCAAATTCTCACTCATTATGGTATTGATTGTATTCAAACTGAGGTTGCTTACACGCCAACAGAAGCCAAAGAACAAGCTATTGAGCTGGGTTTTCCGGTAGCATTAAAACTAATTAGCCCAAGTATTCCTTCTAAATCAGAAGTCGGTGGTGTTGTCCTTAATTTAAATGATGCGCAAGAAGTTGAGCAAACAGCCTTTGCCATGCTGCTACGAATCAAAAACACCTACCCTGATGCCCATATTGAAGGTTTTTCACTGCAACAAATGGCGCCGCGAGCGGGTGCTAATGAGCTACGTATCGCCATCAAAACAGAGCCTAACTTTGGTCCGGTGATTTTACTAGGTGAAGCTGGCACCGGACTTGAGTTCGCACAAGCAGCAGTGGCATTACCGCCACTTAATATGAACTTGGCAAAATACCTAATTGCTGCGGCGCATGATAAAGGCGTACTTAAAGACCGCGTGCTACCAGAAAAAGTCGATAAATACCGTTTATGCGCCCTACTCACCCGTATTTCGCAGCTGGTTATCGATCAACCTGATATCACCAGTGTTGAACTAAATCCAATTTTAGCCAGTAACGGGCAGTTTTTGGTCCTTGATGCGACTATCGGCCTTAGCCGTTATAAAGCAAAAGCGAACCGTAAACGCTTGTGTATTCGTCCCTACCCAATTGAATTAGTTAAAGAAGTAACCCTTAAAAATAATACCCAAGCACAGTTAAGACCTATCAAACCGGAAGATGAGCAAGCACACTTAGAGTTTGATCAATCATTGAGCAAAGAAGACAGATATAAGCGCTTCTTCGGTGAATTACCGCAATTTAATCATGATCAGCTCGCGAAAATGACGCAAATTGATTATGACCGAGAAATGGCGTTTATTGTCAGCCAAGAGCAAAATGGTTCAGCCTGTACATTAGGGGTATCTCGAGTGTTGATGGATCCAGACAAGCTCGATGCTGAGTTTGCAATTGTGGTGCGCTCTGATTGCCAAGGTTTAGGGCTTGGTACAATATTAATGAATGCGGCGATTGAGCATTGTAAAAACCAAGGCGTTAAACAAATTTCAGGGATCACTTTACCTGAAAATACTGGCATGATTGAGCTGGCACGAAAACTCGGGTTTAAGATCACCCGCGACTTTGAAGAAGGCAGCATTAATATGGTGCTAAAACTTAACTAAAACTGGATCATTATTTTGCATCGTTTAAGAAATTACACTGCACGAGTTTTTGAAGGTAATGGTAAATATCGACGTGTAGGACGCGCACTTGACGTGTTTTTGATGTCGCTGATCATGATCAATGTAGTGGCAATTGTTTTGGAGTCGGTTGGCCCTTTAGCAAAGCAGTATCATTATGAATTTTTAATGATTGAGCTGATTTCTGTTGCTATTTTCAGCCTAGAATATGTGCTCAGGCTTTGGTCATGTGTAGATAAAAGCGTGCACAAAGAAAGCACGCTTACAAACTCAAAGATTCGTATTAGGTATTTCTTCTCGCCCATGGCGCTGATTGATCTCATTGCGATTTTACCCACCATTCTAATGATGTTTGTGAGTGTTGATTTACGTTTCTTACGAGTACTTAGGTTAATGCGTATTTTTAAGCTCACTCGTTATTCAAGAGCGATGCAGCTATTACTAAACTCGTTCAAAGAAGAAAGCAGTTCACTGCTTGCTGCATTTTTTATAATGGCCGTGGTCTTGATCATCGCCTCATGCGGTATTTATTTAATTGAACATGATGTGCAGCCCGATAAATTTGGCTCTATACCTGCTGCAATGTGGTGGGCCATGGTGACACTTACAACCGTTGGTTATGGCGATGTGGTGCCTGTGACTCCTCTAGGCCGCTTATTTGGTGGTGCTATCACACTAGTGAGTATGGGCATGGTGGCAATTCCAACTGGTTTGCTAGCTTCAAGCTTTTCTGAACAGTTACGTAAACGCAGACAAGTGTTTACCGATGCAGTACATGAAGCCATTGAAGACGGCCACTTATCGCCAGTTGAAGAAGAACATTTAGAGAACTTACGCTATAAACTAGGCTTAAGTCAGCAAGAGGCGAACAAAGCGATTCATAACGAACTTAAAAACCGCAATCGTAATTTATATTGCCGCCACTGCGGTAAACGCCAAGATTAACTAAAGGGTAAAGCTTTGGCTTTACCCTAAAAACTCATCATCCCACAGGGTGTCTAAAAGCGCTTTTACTTCATCACCTGCTACAGGTTTACTAAATAGATAACCTTGAAAGTACTCACAGCCTAAAGAGCGTAAGAACTGCAATTGAGTGCGGTTTTCAACGCCTTCGGCAACACATTCTTTACCCAAGCTTTTTGCCAGCGTAAGCGTTGAGTTGATAATCGCTTCATCACCTTTATCAATACCAATATCATTAACAAAACTTTTATCAATTTTTAGCACATCAACCGGAAAGCGTTTTAAGTAGGTCAGTGACGCATAGCCAGTTCCAAAGTCATCCATATAAATCCGACAACCAAGGGCCTTGAGTTTATCCATGCTCTGCTGTGCTTTATCTGAATCATGCATCATGACTGATTCAGTAATTTCAAAAACCACCGCACTGGCAGGCACTTTACTAGCTTCAAGCGCCTTATGAATATTTTCAACTAAGTTTACACTTTCAAAATCAAGAGCAGATAAATTAATCGAAATATATAAATCAGGATGCGTCGTGCGCCATTGACGAAGCTCAATCAAAGCTCGTGATAAAGTCTGCAGCATTATTTTGGTAATTAACCCTGAGCTTTCTGCTGCGTTCGCAAAATCTTCAGGCTTATATTCATCTTTATTTGGCCAACGTAAAAGTACTTCTAGCCCCGCGACTTGGCGTGACTCAGCACTTACTATTGGCTGATAAAAGTTACAAAACTCATGTTCTTGGTAAGCTTTACTTAACTGCGATTCTAAATGCAAAGTACGTTGCACTTGTAAGTTCATTTCTTGCTTATAAAACTGATAACCACCTTCGACCAGTTGTTTGGCGTGATACAGAGCCACATTAGATGCTTTTAATAATGCTTTGGTGGTTTGCGCATCATCAGGATAAACAGCAACTCCCACACTGAAGTTTACTTTTACTGCTTGTTGGCTGAGCTCGATATGCGTTTCAACACTATCCATCACTCGTCCACACAATGATAAAAGCTCATCTACTTGTTTAAAGTCTTCAGCTAAAATAACAAACTCATCACCATCAAAACGTGCAAGACTATCTTGCGGTCTGAGAACTTGCTTTAGACGTTTAGCAACACGTTTCAGTAACTCGTCTGACTCTTCCCGACCGAGTGAATCATTAAAATATTTAAAGCGTTTAATATTAATATTTAGCAAAGCGACTTTATTTTGATGATAAGCAGCTTGCTCAATTGCGTGATTAACTCGGTCATTAAATAAGGTTTTATTTGGCAAACCTGTTAAGGCGTCATAGTTAGCCAATAAGTGTAATTCACTCTCCGCCAATTTTTGCGCGCTAATATCAGTCACGATTATGACGTAACTATCTAGCTGACGATTACTTCCTGCAACAGCACTAATTTTAATTAATACTTGGCGCTTTTCACCAGTTGCTACCTCTACAACGTCTTCAGCTGAGAAATGCTCGCCAGACTGCAGCTTTTGCATCACTCTTAAATAATGTATGCGGGCAGCAATAGACAAACCGAGTGTTAGCGAGCGACTAGAACGAGGTTCAGCCGGAAAACCAAATGCATCTTGAAATGATTTGTTAGTAGCTCGAATTCGCAGATTTTTATCTAAGATAAACACCCAATCGCGAGTTTGCTCAAACGCTGCACCAAACAAGCGCGCGTTTTCTTCAAATACGAGCTCTCGTGTCATATTGGTATAGGTACCGGCTACTTTTTCTGGCGCATTATCTTGCCACTCAACTACTTTGCCAAAATCTTTATACCAGCGCCAATTGCCATCAGCATGGCGTAATCGGTAGGTGCAATTAAAATAACCTTTTTGTGTTGATAAAAACTCTAACCACTCTAAGCGGAAAGTTTGCTTATCGTGAGGGTGAATTCTTGCTAAGTAATCATCTAAATTAACACTGTCTGTTTCATAGCCTAGCTCATTCTTAAGGCGCGGTTGATATATAATTGGACTTTGTGAAGACCAATCCCACACACCTGAATGACTCCCTTCAAGCGCTAACTTTAAGCGTGCTTCACTTTCTTTACTTTCTTTATGGGCGGCAAGCAAAATTTGTTGCATACGATTTCGTCTAAAAACCCAAGCAGCGACAAAAAGTGCAACTAATAAAACATACAAAACAATGAATTGCGGAGCACGCCAAAGTGGGTACTTTACTTCAATATTTAATATAGCGGGTGGCGTTAACTCCCCTGTTAATGGATCTTTTGCCCATACTTTGAGTTGATACTTACCCGCACTAAGTTTTGGGAATAACACCCGGTTGTTATTACGGGTATAGGTTTTTTGACCATCACCGAGTTGATACTCATAAATGATACGTTCTTGATAATTAAATGCCATTGCCGAAAAGGCAACTTCTAGACCTATGTCATCATGCTCAAGAACGACACTATCAATAGGCTGCTTTAGCTCGGCAGGTAGATCACGAGACATTAAATCAAGATTAGTAATATTAACGTGATCAATTAAAGCTTGCTGGTAGTGGTTATCCATAGGAGAAAAGTAAGTAAACCCTTTGAGCGTACCATAGACAATTTGCCCTGACTCAAGCTTTGTGAAAGCACCACTATTAAACTCTGTAGAGAATAGCCCCTCTGAGCCTGTAAATTGTTGAAAGTGAAGATTATTAGGATTAAGCCGCCAAAGTCCTTTATGGCTGCTCATCCAAATCATACCCGCTTCATCAAGTACCATGTCGTATAACAAGGTTCCTAATTTATTTTTTTCAAGGTCAATGGTATAGATATGCTCATAGGTGCTAGCATCTAGGCCGATTAAGCCAAAGTTAGAAAGCGATAACCACAGTACATTGTTATTATCTATGATGTATGACATCACATTAACGGCTACATTTTCGTGTTGCTCGGGAACAGTATAAATCGTTGTCAACTCGAAAGACTGCGGATCAACCTGATATAAAATACCTGCATTATAAAATAAAGGCGCATCGGGCTTAGAAGATAAGGCGGGTAAGAACCCATAAGCTAAAAATGGCTCAAATTCATCAAATTTCCCACCAAGTCGGGTCACTTTTTGGCTATCAATATTGTATACAAACATGCCGTAATCAGGGTGGACATAGTAAAGATCACCCGAGGGCATTAATAATATGCCATGCACCCAGTCGTTTATTAAAACCTGATTTTCAGGATTTGCAGCCTTAACAGGTGACGCTTGTTTTGTGTCTGGATCAAAACTCAAAATTCCCCTGTTAGTGTGTAACCACAACTTATCTTTATAGGGCATTATTTGGTAAACGCTGAACTCTGTCGTTATTAAGTCAACTTGGTAGTCTTTTAAGAACACTTCACTTTCGTTAGTCTGTAAGTCAACCGCTGTTAAACCGTTGTGTGTGGCCAGCCAAAGCCTATTTTTAAACTCCGCAATACTCCAAATCGAGTGATGTGATAAACCATCACCTTTCAGTGAGTTAGCAGTCACATTAATAAAGTTGTAATTATCATAAGATAAATAGAAGGCCCCATCATTTTTTGTCGCCAGCCACATGCCACCCGATTTATCTTTTACAACATCAATAATACTGTTATCAGCTAACGTATAGCCGCCTTCCCGTAAACGCTTATTTTTATTAAGCTCTGCTGTTACTAGGTCATATTCAAACAACCCTTTATCCGTACCTAAAGTAATCGCATCTTTTTCTTGAATGATGGTCCAAATATTCAAATCTTTTATTAAGGTTTTATTAGAGAAAGGCTTATTAGGAGTCTCAAACATCGCTTCTAAATTACTGATATCAACTTGATACAAACCTCTGACAGCACCGACTAGTAGCGTTGTTTGATCGATTACTGCAAATGATTTCACATAATTTTGATAAATATGACTTGGTTTTTGCTGTAAGTGCTCAAGCTTACGAACCTCACCGCTAGCAATTTGATATACATAAGCGCCATTACTTGTGCCCATAAAAATGAATCCGTTATAAGCATACAGCTCTCTTATAACACTGCTTTTTACACGCTCAGGGATTTCAAAAATTGAAGTGACTTGTTTTGTTTCTAAATCCAACTTGGCAAAGTCCCAACCCCGACCTAGCCATAGTGTTTTGTCATCAACAGCCACCATACTAAACACCGACTCAATAAAAATTTGCTCTTCTGTGGTGGGTTTAGCAATAAACTGCTGATAAGTATCGGAAGTGGGATCATAACGGAATAAACCCGCTTGTAGCGAAGCTATCCAAATATAGCCTTGAGGATCTTGGTAAATACGGTCAATGATGGCATCTTCAAGCTCACCATTAGGTCCTTTGATATGAACAACCTGATAGCCGTCGTAGCGATTAAGCCCCCCCTCAGTCGATAGCCAAAGATAGCCACTGTTATCAATGAGCATGGTGTTTACATAACTTTGCGATAAGCCTTCGCTGGTTGATAACCGTTTAACCTGTGAATAAGCGCAGTGGCTAAACAAGACAAAGCTCAAAAATAAAAAAATGGTTATACTGGAAAAGAGCTTAGTCATTGACGTTCCAAATTGCTAACTTGGCACTGTGTCACGCGTAAAGTGCATCGCAACAATTTTTCGGTGTGCATAAAGTTCAAATAGTGATTGCAAGGAGTTAGGTAATGTTAATATATAGTTAAACCCATTTTGTAGATAAAAATCAATCAGATTTTGGTACACGAAGGTAAAAACAACCTTCTTTTGCCGAGCAGTTACGGCCGCAAGTAGCTGCGAAGCAACCCTTTGACCACGCCATAATTCATCTACATAAAGAGTAGACAAAAATAATAGCCCTGATTGGTCTTGTACTCTACACGCCGCGATTATCTCAGAATCTTTATAGGCAACCCATACTTGGTCTGCCTTGGTTGCTCGGCCACGTGCATTGTGTTTATCATAAAATTTATTTACTAACGGCGTTTTAATTGGCTCAAGTAAACAATATCTAAACGCTGCCATGACTAGCTCATTAACGAAAGGTAATGCTCAAATTGTTGCTTAAGAAAAGCCTGCTCAGACATAGGACGATTATTTATTGCAGTATAAACACCTTCACGCGTATTTTTACCGCGCTTTATTTGATAAGCCCAAAATGATGCTTCGTAGTCCAATTGAATTTGATATTTTTGCTCTCTTGGCAATTTACATAAATTGAAACTCATACTTTCTCAGCTTTAATAATTTGATTTATCTAGTATAACAAAATTCAAATCGTTTAATCCGATAAATTAGCCCAAAAAAGCCTCTGACGAAACTTGATTTTAGCAACACTTGCCAGTAAATTAACGAGCAATTTATGTACGCAAGGAACGCATGTTGTCAAAATATCTGAGCCACAGATTCGCCTTTTTATTATTATTCTTTTGCTTTTCAAGTTTAGCCAATACCCACACTCTCTTTTTTAATCGCCCTGCTGATACTCCACAAGCTCGCTTTGTTATTGATTTACTTAAAATGGCCTATAAAGAAATTGGCTACGAAATGAGTATCATTGATTTTAGCCATCAAAATGCGCTGGAGGCCGCAAATCAAGGTGTATTAGATGGTCAGCTTGGTCGCATTGCTGATGTCAAAGAAGGCTATCCAAACTTAATAAAAGTGAACTACCCTTTATTTGATTTTAATTTAATCCTGCTAAAAAACTGCAAAACATGCTATTACCCAAAACTAAAATCGCTCGCAATCCAATCAAGTTACCCTGCAGCACAGAGTTACATTGAACGACACCCTTTTAAAGGTGATGTAATAAAAGTTAGAAATGTCACGGCTCAATTGAATCTACTTACGCAAAATCGTGTTGAAGGCGCAATTTTACTCGATTTTATGTTATCAACTAAACACCCTGACTTTGATCAAGATGCATTTCACAAACAAGTGCTGATGCCAATGCAAAGCTATCACTTTGTTCATAAACGTCATGAGAAACTAATACCCAAACTAACTAGAGTACTAGAGAAATTTGATGAAAATGGCACTGTGCAATTTTTAAAATCAAAGTACAATCTCACCGAATTTTAGAAATCAAACCCTCCTTGCTCAGGCGTTGATTGTTGATTTTCAGCTTGTTGCTTTTTCTGAAGGTAACGTTTGTAACGCTGTTGGCATAGACTGATCACTTTACGTTTTTCTGCATTGGTAAACTTATTCCAATAAAATCGCTCATCACGACTACGATAGCAGCCTTTACAATAACCCCGGTTATTAACTTGGCATATCCCTTTGCAAGGGCTTGGAATTTCAAATATTTCAATCTGTTGCATCACAAATGCCGGTTAATAAGTAATAGTAAAAGTATAGCCTGAAAATTAACCATAAAAAAAGCCACTTTAAAAAGTGGCTTCTTAAACTATTTGTTTCGCTTACTTAGACTCGCTTGTTGCAAGTTCTGCTTTACGATGAAAAGGCTTAGCGTACATAGCTAATACCAAAGGCTTTAACTCCTCTGGCACTTTTGCGATACGCTCATTAAATGCAGCGGCATCTTTTTCATCAATCACAGCTTGCGTACAACCACCTGCAATATAATTGCCTGGGTGTAAGAAAAACGAATCAACAATTTGCTGATCAATAGTTTTTGCCAGCTCTTCAGGCGATTCACAGCCCGACTCAATTGGCTCGCCAAACGCTAAATGTACATGCCCTTTGGCGGTACTAAAACCTTCAACAATACTAGCAATGTCTTCACCCTGCTGTTTCACATACTGACCATGTTGCTGTTTATGGTAAAGCTCTTTCGCTTTAGCAATCGCGCATGGCTCGTATTGATAAGAGATAGACACAGGTACAATTTTTAATTCGCGTACGTATTCAGCAAACTCTTTCTTCTGCTTGCGGCCTTGTAATTGCAACATTTTAAGCAGGGCAGGATCTGTTTGGTCAAAACCGTCTTTTGCTCGGCCTTCTTTTTGCGCTATCCAAATTGAGTGACCTTCAGCAAGTGAGTCATAAATATAAGCAGACAGCTGCGACAGCGCTTTTAGCATCTCTTTCGGTGCTTTCGCTGAGCGCTTCACAATAAAGCTCTTGTTTAAACGCATTAACTCAGTGATATAAGGAATTTGCAGTAAGTTATCACCAATGGCGATACGAACTGTCGGCATGTTGTGCTTAAACAAGCCCCAATTAACGAGCGCAGGATCAAGCACTATATCGCGGTGATTAGAGATAAATAAGTAAGCTTGTTTTGGGTCTAGTTTATCAATGCCCGAAAACGTTACCTCTGAAGTAGTGCGGGTGATTAGTTTGTTCAAATAATCAGCCACTTCGTGCTGAACTTGCTCAACCGATGAGGTGTTACCCCACTTTTTACGCAGCTGGCTGCGCACTAATGGGCGAGTAATAAATGGGAAGTTCGATAAAAAGCGCGGTAAGTTATACTTAGCGATTACATCTACAAAGGCATTATCAGCAATCAAACGCGCTACTGAGTCAGCTACTTCATCATCATTGTAAGGTCTTATGTCGGCGTATTTATCCACACTTTCACTCATTAAAAACTACTTAAGTTAAAAAACGGCACGCAAAGCGTACCGTTAAAAATAATTGGCGGATTATAACTCAGGCAATTTTAAATGCGAACCAAGACGCGATAGTTAACCAAATTAAATGCCAATCAATGTATAAAATATTTATCTATAACAAATAATTAAGCAATGCTCTTACCAGTTTGCGAGGATTTTTTTAATACCATTTTTAACAGCAATCTGAGTATTAAAATTGCCAACACAATACCTGCAGCAAGGCTTAACCAATGAGGTAGAACCTCGTGCTCTTCACCCATCATCGGCGCTACCACAAAACCATATTGCGCCACTAAATAATCGGTTAAAAAGCCAAAAGCCAGTGCCGTGCCAATCACACCTATTAGGTAGGCAAATACCGCTCGCTTGCCAAGCTCTTTACCAACGACACCAAGCGTTGCGATATTGGTTGCCGGCCCAGCTAACATAAACACAAGCACCGCCCCCGGAGATACACCACTGAGTAATAAACCTGCCGCTATAGGTGTCGATGCAGTTGCACAAATATACATAGGAATACTGATTAAAATAACCACCAGCATAGCAAGGATGCCATTCCCCCACTGGCTTAAAAAAGATTCTGGTACATAAGTTTGTACAAGCGCTGCAAAGAATAAACCGATCATTAGCCAAATCATGGTGTCTTCAAGCAGCTTATTGCAACTAAAGCTCACCGCGCGTTTCAGTTTGCTAAAACGACTTTCAACGGCTTTGGTTGGCTGCTCACTGCTACAACAGCTTTTCTGTATAGGCGCTGCTTTTTCTGTTGAGCAACTTTGTTGCTGCTCCTGTATTGGTTGCGATTCCTTGCTACTACAACAACTTTGTGCGGGCTTTGCTGGCGCCTCTTTACTGCAACAGCTCGTTGTGGTCACAGGCTTTGGCTGTTTACTACTACAACAAGAGTCTGCTTTAGTACTTTCTTTATCTGATTCTGTACTTTGTACTTGTTGGAGTTCACTGTCTTTCCCCACTAAGACGCCGGCCACAATGGCGCTGCACACGGCGGCAGTAGGACGTATTATCGCCATAAATGGGCCTAGCAACACATAAGATACCGAAACCGAATCGACCCCAGTTTCAGGGGTTGAAACTAAAAATGCGGTGGTGGCACTTTTCGATGCCCCCGCTCTTCTTAAACCAATGGCTGCTGGGATCACACCACATGAGCACAAGGGCATTGGAGCACCTATAAAGGCTGCTTTAACTGTGGTCCACAACCCTTCTTTGCCTAAATGCCGATTAAGAAAGTTAGCAGGCAAATATACATTGAGAAGACCTGCTATGAATAAGCCCAGCATTAACCAAGGTGCTGAGAGTAAAAACAGATGCCAAAAATTATTGAGTAAGTCCATCGATATCCTCCAGCGTCGTTAGTATTGAGCAGTTTTCAGCAGGCTCTTCACCGCCACAACATTTATCTGCCAACAATGAAAGTGAGTCATAAAAGCGAGTAAGCTCTGCAATTCTTTGTGCAACGAGGTCACGTTTTTGTAACGTCATTTCTTTAACTTCATGACAAGAATGCTGATCTTTATGAAACTTAATTTGCAGCAACTCTTTGATCTCAGCCAAACTAAAGCCAACATTCTTTGCTCTGAGAATAAACGTCATTTGTTTATGGTCATTCTCAGAATAAAAACGATATCCCACATTTGAACGCGAACTTGGCGTTAACAAACCATGCTTTTCGTAGTACCGTAGCGTATCTGTTGAGACACCCAACTGACGGGCAAACTCACCTATTTTCATCACCGTCTCCATTGTGAAGCGTTTATTTATTATGCTCACTATAAACCTTGGAGTACACCCCAAGGTCAAGCAATAAATTAAAAAAGGAAAGCACATGAATATTACTGTCCTTGATGCAGCAACATTAGCCAACACGTCGTTAGATGCCTTAGCGCAATTAGGTAAATTAACTTGTTACGATTTAACTGCTCAAGAACAGGTTGTTGAGCGCTGCCAAGATGCCGATATCGTTATCAGTAATAAAGTGGTGATTGATCAGCACGCCTTGAGCAAATTACCTAATTTAAAATTAATATGTGTTGCAGCGACAGGGACTAACAACATTGATTTAATAGCAGCCAAAGAGCATAACATTGCGGTAACCAATGTCGCGGGCTATTCAACACCGAGTGTGGTGCAGCACACCTTTACTCTTATCACTAATTTACTGGGTAATACTCACAGATACATTAATGATTGCCAGCAAGGCTTATGGCAGCAAAGCCCTATGTTTTGCCGTTTAGATTACAGCTTTAATGAAATTGCAGGCAAAACATTGGCAATTATTGGTTACGGTTCACTAGGTAAAGCCGTTGCCGATGTAGCGCGTGCTTTCGGTGCTAATGTCATCATCAGTGAACGAAAAGGCCATGCACCTCGTGAAGGTCGTGTTAGTTTTAATGATGCCCTAACCACAGCAGATATTATTAGTGTTCACTGCCCACTTACTGATGAAACACGCAACCAAATCGCCGCGACAGAATTAAGCATGATGAAACCGTCAGCTATCATTATTAATACTGCTCGTGGTGGGATTATCAATGAAGCCGATTTAGCTGACGCATTAGCTAATAATGTTATTGCCGGAGCCGGTGTTGATGTACTCAGTAAAGAACCTGCAGAGCAATCAAATCCGCTGGCACAGTATAAAGGCGCAAACTTATTACTTACTCCGCATATTGCTTGGGCCAGCCAAGAATCTATAGTGCGTTTAGTTAACGAAATTGCTTTGAATATCCAAGCATTTAATCAAGGCGAGATGCGTAACAGGTTGGTCTAAATCGCAATTTATTAGTCAATAGAGCTAAGTAGTTAGTAATTTATTACTTGGCTCTTTACCTAAAAACAACCTAAGAAACTGATTTAATTTACTTTTATAAGCTTGGCAAGTAGTTTGCAATTAAGTGAACAACTATAAAACAATTTCTACGGGATAAAAGAACATGAAAAAAGCACTTCTAATTGCCGCGCTAACTGCACCATTTTTAACTGGTTGTGTCATTGCTGTTTCTGACGGTGAAGCAGACACACATTGGGCTGGTAGCTCATCTAGCTGGCAAAAGCAGCATAAAAATAACCGTGAAGTGATCTCTAATCTTGCATTAGATACCAGCTATCAAACTGTATTAAACAAACTAAATACTCCTAACTTTACCGAGTTATTAAAGCAGGGTGATGATGTGTACCAAGTATTATTCTATGCAACCCATAGTATTCATTCTGATGGCAAGATGACTAAAGACGAATGTACACCACTGGTTTTTAAAAATGATAAGTTAATCGGTGTGGGTGATACGATTTATAAATCACTTAGCAATAGCTAGCTTGCATATTTAAATTCTGTAAGTAGGCAGCTATTGCCTACTTATGTTCACTCATAGCTATCATTCTCGATACTATCTGATCACGCCCAGCATCTTTTGCCTGATAAAGACCTAAATCAGCTTCTTCAAGTAATGTTTGCTCTGCATACACCTGGCCATTTTCAGTGGTCGCAATACCAATACTAATTGTGACATGGTCGGCATTTAGTGACGCTTTATGCGGAATGTTTAACTCATTAACGGCATTACGTAATTTGTTTGCAAACGACATAGCTTCTTTTGCAGAGGTATTTGGAAGTACTGCTGCAAACTCTTCACCGCCATAACGAGCAACAAAGTCACTACCTCGCTCACATGCTCCAACTAAGGCATGAGCAATTTGTTTTAAACAATCATCGCCTGCTCGGTGACCATAACAATCGTTGTAACGTTTAAAGTGATCAACATCCATTAATAATACTGATAATGGTGTTTGATCACGACGACAACGACGCCACTCTCGCGCTAAGTTTTCATCTAAATAACGTCGGTTTGGGATCTCTGTTAGGCCATCAATTGAGGCGAGCATTTCAAGCAAGTCATTTTTTTGTTTGATCATTAATTGATTGCGCACACGTGCACGAACGATCGCTGCACTAAAAGGTTTGGTGATGTAATCCATCGCCCCTAATTCTAACCCTTTAGCTTCATCATCATGGCTAGTATTTGCCGAGATAAAGATTACCGGTAGCATGCTTGTCGTTGCGTTTTCTTTTAATTTGTTGAGTACTTCATAGCCGTCGATTCCTGGCATTACAATATCCAAGATCAACAGATCCACACTTTGTGTTTTTAGAAACGTCAGTGCTTTTTCGCCACTCTCAACACAAAAAACATCATAGTCTTGCTGTAATGTTTTTTCTAATACCAAGCGGTTTAACGGATCGTCATCAACAATCAGTACCTTGGCTCTTTTCAACATCAGTAGATCCTTGTTCGATGATAAAGGCAATAACCTGTTTTATTTGGCATTGCAACTCATCAATTAATTGTTCGGAAAGTTCACCTTTAGCTTTTAGTGTAGCCTCGCAATGCTGAGCGCACGCTGACAATCGTTTAAATCCAAGGTTACCAGCCGATCCTTTCACATTATGCACCACGCGGATCAACTCGTCAGTAGTCTTTAATGTAGAAATTTGTATTAACTGCTCTGCTGCCATAGTCGCAAACTTCGACAACATAGTTAATACTAACTTATTATCATTTCCAAATTGAGATAAGATAAAAGCCTTATCAAAAAAAGCTTCTTTTGAGTTTTTAAGCTCACTCATTGCTAAAAACAATTTACTCGCAACAATAGGTTTAGTTAGGTGTTTATTCATTCCTGCCGCAATTGAATGCTCAATATCTGCAGCCTCACTATGAGCGGTAAGCGCGTATATCGGCATTTGCTCTTTGGTGTATAATTGACGAATAATTCGCGTCGCTTGGCAACCATCCATCACAGGCATTTGAATATCCATAAAAATTACGTCAGGCTTGATCTCTTTAGCAATTTCTATACCTTTTTTACCATTTAGAGCACAAATGACAGTAATATCTATTTGCTCCAAAATACTCTTAATGATGCTCAAATTAAGCGGATTATCATCAACTGCAAGTACTAAAAGTCCAGATAAGTCAGTACTCGAAGGCAAACAAACTAATTCTCTTTTTGTAGATCCTGATGCTTTATCTAGCTGTAAGCAAAAACTAAATTTGCTGCCTTTGCCTTTTTCACTATCAAGTTTTATCTCTCCGCCCATTAAAGCGACTTCATATTTAACAATCGCTAAACCTAAACCGACCCCCTGATGAGAGCGTGTTAAAGACTCATCTCCTTGCGTAAAAGCATCAAATAACCGCCCTTGATCAGCCTTATTTATACCTATACCTGTATCTTTAACTGTAAAACAAATTAGTTGCTGCTCTAAAGACTCTTCAATCAGCTCTAAACACAGAGTTATTGTGCCTTGTTCAGTAAACTTGGCTGCATTTGTCAATAAATTGGCTAATACTTGCTGCAAACAAATTTGGTCGCCAATTAAGAATTCGTTGATGTTCTCATCACGGTCAATGATAAAATCAATGCGTTTATTTGTGCATAAGGGAGTGATCACGCCTCGACTAAAATCAATTAGATCAGATAAACTCATAGGCGCTTTATTCATTTCCAGTTGAGCACTTTCGGCACGTGCAAAATCAAGCATTCGATTTAAAAGCGTCAGTAAACTATTAGCTGCTGTTTTTGCCTGCTCTGCATGAGTGCGCTGATGCTCAGTTAGCCCTTGCAATGCAATAACATCAATTAAGCCTAGTACTGCATTGAGTGGTGTGCGTATTTCATGACTGAGATTAGCAATAAAGCGGCTTTTAGCGAGCGTTGCCCGCTCAGCATCATCTTTTGCTTGCACTAAATCCGTCACATCCTGTACATGAACAACATAATAATCTGGTGTTTGCTCGGCATTCCAAACTAGGGATACACTAATTTGCAGCCAGCGCTGCTGTTCTTGCTGCTCAAGACTAAAGTGATAAACTTTTTTCTTCTCATGCAGCAGCTCTGTCAGAGTATTTTTCAACGTCTGATAAGACTGCTCAGCAAATAAGTTTGTTAACTCGAGGCCATTAACGTTTTCAATTGCAAAGATTTTTCGTGCCGCTTTATTTGCTTGCAGCACTTGATCTTCAAGTGATACCAGAAGCACCCCATTCGCTGCGTACTCCATAGCACTGCGTAATTTCGCTTCGGAGCTTTGTAGTGCATTCAGTGCATTATACTGCTCGGTAATATCACGACCAATCGCCATGGTACCAAGAAATTGCTGGTGCTCGTTGTAAAATGGCACAATGCTAAAAAGGTAAGTTTTCTCATAATTTGAAAGACGAGTTTGATACGTTTTTTTGTCTTTTAAAACCTGCTTCTCAAGTTCATTTAACTCGCCGTTATCATCACTAATATCACATAATTGCTGGCCTACTAACTTCTCTTGTGGCAAACCAATATAGCCTTCATACGCTTTATTACAGCCTAAAAACGAGCCATCAATATTCTTAAAATAAATAAGATCCGGCACGTTATTGAGCATGGTATTTAATAACGCTAAGTGACGTTCTTTCGCATCAATACTACGACGCAATTGTTTTGACTTTACCTGTACCTGAGAATCAAGCGCTTTATTCGCCTCTTGTAATGATTGGACGAGCTCTTCATTGCGGCTAAACACTCGTTTTACACGGCTGAACCAAGGCTGCCAATCGACAGGAATACGATAATGAACTAACGCTTGTTTACCTTCATCATGCTGCTCAAGGTAATTCATTAAGTGCGTCATTGGTTTTACAAAAATACGTTGACTCAGCCAAAAAACAGCGCTGAACATCATCACTAAAAACACACTCAAAAACGCGAATTCTAAAAAGATGTCGTAGCCAACAGGTTCACTCAGGGCCTGCTTTGATTCATAGAAACGAGTGTAAATAGGTAAATTTGTTGCTTCTTGCACTAAATGGCTGTGGTTATTCTTGCGCATATCGACAGCAACATTCGGCCAATGTTCACTGGCACTGATGGCAGTGTTAAGCGCTGTTTTTGAGCTGGCAATAACTTGGTTATCTTGGTTGATAAAAATATACTCACCATAGTTAGGCGCTATTTTCTTTAACCAGCTAGAAATTGCTTTAAGATCATAAATCAGCACGATGTAATCACGACTATTGGCTGCTCGTTGCTTACCAATTGCAAAATAAGCATGGCCATTAATTGTCAACACAGAGCTTGAGGAAAGCTTATTACTATTAACTAATTGAGGCCTAAATTTGTTATCTAACACACTGGTCAAGAATTCACTTTTTGACGTACTTCGGCGCTTAATATAAACAAAACCTTGCTCATTAACATAAGCCACGGCTTCTAAAGATTGAACAAGTGACAGGGTAGTATTAAAAGAGGGACCAAGGGCGATAACTCGCCGCCATTGATTAATTGCATAAGCGGTTGAGGCAAACTTTCCTTGCCCGACTATCTCCCCCACTCCATCGCCAACACTTTGGTAGTAATAGTGATCATATTGATTCACATTGCGTGCCCAACTTGGATCAAAATCATAAGAAAGTGGCTGCTCGTAAAGCTTGAACATGGTGTCTATAAGGCCATCTGCGGCACTCATCGCATGGCTAAGCTGAGCGGATATATTATTAAACCCGCTTTGCCTGCTTTCTATCGCCCGCTCAAGTTTTAAATTATATAGGTGTAAACACAAAAAAAACGCCACTAACAGCGGCACAATAAGTGCCACTGCTAAAGAGCGATAGTAATGCTTTAACGGTAAAAAATTCACTGGCTTATAAGTACCTTACCTCGATAAAGCTAGGTTAACGAGGCATAGGAATACTGGCAAGTTATAAATTTTCTTCAGCAAAGCTGGCTAAGCGACTACGTACCACACCGTTTAAGTTAACGGTGGCACTGCCCTGAAAATCTTTAAAACGTTCAACAATATAGGTTAAGCCTGAGGTGACAGGCGTGAGGTAGTTACTATCAATTTGCGCTAGGTTACCTGAGCAAATGAGTTTAGTGCCTTCGCCGCAGCGAGTGATAATGGTTTTCAGTTGTGAAGCAGTTAAGTTTTGACTTTCATCCAAAATGACAACCGCGTTTTGAATACTACGGCCACGCATAAAGTTTACTGATTTAAACTGTACGTTGGCTTTTTCCATAATGTAATTACGGCTCGAAATCGGATTCTCATCTCCTTTATGCAGCACTTCTAACGTATCGGTAATGGCAGCTAACCACGGCGCCATTTTCTCTTCTTCAGTGCCAGGTAAAAAGCCAATTGATTCAGCAATCTCTGGGGTATTACGCGTAACAATCACTTTATCGTAAATGCCTTTTTCAATAATCATTTCGAGGGCACTAGCAAGAGCAAGTAAGGTTTTACCACAGCCAGCGGGACCAGTTAAAATCACCAATTCAATACTTGGGTCAAGTAGCGCATCAAGTGCCATACCTTGATAGACATTTTTTGGCTTAACGCCCCACGCGGTATGACTCATCAAGCGCTCAACACTAATATCCTTTAAAGTAATTTGTTTATCATCGTAGCTTGTTACTCGAGCCGCAAAGTGGTCGCTTTCATCTAAAATATACTCATTGCAGAACACATCGCTAATCGTGCTTTTTGCAACATGATGATAGGTATCTCGGCCTTGCTGCTCTGTTTCGCACTCTCCAACCTGTTGCCAAAAATCACCTTCAATTTTTTTATAGCCGCTTGTAAGCAACGCTATGTCGTCAATTAATTGGTCTGTTCTGTAGTCTTCAACAAATTTAAGCCCTGCCCCTTTCGCTTTAAGGCGCATATTGATGTCTTTAGTGACAAGCACCACCTTGCTGTCACTGTGCTGTTTTTGCAGATGTACAGCGCAATTGATAATACGATGGTCGTTTTCGTTGCCCGGTAAACCCGAAATACTGTCTGCAAATAAATGGTCATTAACGATAATTAAGCGGCCACGAGATTCTGTTTTAGCCTTTTTGTTACTAGGGAGCGCGACACCCTGCAACATTTGCTCTGGCGAAGCGTCCTTTAGCACTTCATCTAAACCACGAATAGCAACACGGGCATCACGGCTAACGTCATGTTTCCTATCTTTAATGTGGTCGAGCTCTTCTAATACTGTCATGGGGATAACAACATCATGTTCTTGGAAAGATAAATAAGCGAGGGGTTCGTGGAGTAATACATTGGTATCGAGCACATACATTTTACTATCAAGGTTCGAAGCTTTTTCCATAGCACTTTCCTTACGTTTTATGATTTTTATGCTATACCCAATAAACTAAACAAGCGGCGGATGAAGCTATGGTTTATTCGTCAGGTATATACTCAGTTTAGTCTATTTACGACAAAAGTCCTTTTTATGACAAACAAATATACAATTATTTAACTGGTTAAAATACATACAATTTTTACCATTAATAATGGCTTAAAAAGGTTGACTAAATTTAATTGTGTGCGGCGAGTTTACTGCCTTGAAGTAGCATGGCGTTACAGGTAACATAGCCGCCTTTTTTCTTCATAGACGAGACATACATGAATTTTTCCTTAGGTCAGCGTTGGATCAGTGATACTGAGTCAGATTTAGGATTAGGCACCGTTGTTGCCCTTGAAGGCCGTCAGGTCAGCATTTTATTTCCAGCCAGTGGAGAAAACAGAGTTTATTCTTTAACAGAAGCGCCTGTTACTCGTGTCGCATTTAATCCAGGTGATATTATTCGCAGCGTTGAAGAGTGGGAATTAGAAGTTGAGTCTGTTGAAGAGCAAGGCGAGTTACTATGCTATCACGGCATTCGCGTTGATAATGGTGAAAAAGCGCAGTTAAAAGAAACCTTTTTAGATCACTTTATCAAATTCAATAAACCACAAGACCGTTTATTTGCAGGCCAAGTGGACCGTTTTGACCGCTATACGCTGCGCTACCAAACTTGGCAGCACCAGTTTGAGCGCCAACAATCTCCTTTAAAAGGTTTAATTGGTCAGCGTGCAAACCTTATTCCGCATCAGCTTTATATTGCACAAGAAGTGGGTAAACGTTTTGCACCACGCGTATTACTTTCTGATGAAGTAGGTTTAGGTAAAACCATTGAAGCAGGTATGATTTTACATCAACAGATCATCAGTGGCCGAGCTAGCCGTGTATTGATTGTTGTGCCTGAAAACTTACAGCATCAGTGGTTAGTCGAAATGCTACGCCGCTTTAACTTACGTTTTTCAATCTTTGATGAAGAGCGTTGTGATGAAGCATTTGCAGACTCACCAAACGTATTCGAAACAGAACAGTTAGTACTTACTAGCCTTGAGTTCTTAAGCAAGAAAAAACGCTGGTTTGAGCAAGCAACCCTGGCTGATTGGGATTTATTGGTTGTTGATGAAGCGCACCATTTAAGTATCAATAATGGTAAGCCAAGCACTGAATACCAACGTATGGCAGAGTTAAGCCAAGACATTCCGGGCCTTATCTTATTAACTGCAACGCCAGATCAACTTGGTCACCGCAGTCACTTTGCCCGCTTGCAATTACTCGACCCAGATCGTTTCTACGACTACGATGCGTTTGTTGAAGAAGAAAGCAATTACAAAGAGGTTGCTGAAGCTGCTAATCAATTACTTGGTGAAAAAGGCCTTGATGATGCATCTCGTGCAACATTAAAAGAGTTATTAAAAGAAACCGACATCACTGACATTTTAGCGAAAGCGGAGCAAGGTGATGAAACGGCGCGCAACGAAATTTTATCAATGCTGCTGGACCGCCATGGTACGGGTCGTATTTTATTTAGAAATAGCCGCAGCGGTATTGATGGTTACCCAAGCCGTAAGCTTCATGCATACCCTATGGCAATGCCAAAACAATATAAAACGGCGATGTCGGTACTCGGTAATATGGGCGGCATTCAAAATGCTGAATTAACGGCACTTCGCGCTCTATTCCCTGAAAAGATCTTCCAAGAGTTTGAAGGTGAAAATGCTAGCTGGGGCGCATTTGACCCACGTGTTGATTGGTTAATCGAAACCTTAAAAACCCTTAAACACGAAAAAGTACTGCTAATCTGTGCTAAAGCCGAAACCGCACTTAGCCTAGAGCAGATTCTACGTGAGCGTGAAGCAATTAAAGCCTCTGTTTTCCACGAAGGCATGTCGATTGTTGAACGTGACCGTGCAGCGGCTTATTTTGCCGATGAATACGACAGCGCCCAAATTCTACTTTGTTCTGAAATTGGTTCTGAAGGTCGTAACTTCCAATTCTCGCATCACTTAGTATTGTTTGATTTACCACTAAACCCAGACTTACTTGAGCAACGTATTGGTCGTCTTGACCGTATTGGTCAAACTCAAGATGTAAATATTCACGTGCCGTATTTTGAAAACACCGCACAAGAAGTGTTACTTCGTTGGTACAACGAAGGCTTAGATGCGTTTGAAACAACCTCGACAACAGGGCAAATGCTGTATAAAGAGTATGGCGAAGAACTACTTGAGTTTATTGGTGCACACAATTGCGACGAAGAAGAGCTAGACCCACTACTAGAACAAGTGGCAGGTCAAAATGCCAAGCTTCGTAAGCAAATGGAAAGTGGTCGTGACCGCTTACTAGAGCTGCATTCAAGTGGCCAAGGCCGAGCAGAAAGCCTTGTAGCTGATATCGAAGAGTTAGACGATCAATTCACGCTGCCAAGCTATATGATCAATGTGTTCGACACCTTTGGTGTAAGCCAAGAAGATAAAGGTGAAAATACCATTATCTTAAAACCAACTGAGCACATGCTAAATCCATCTTTCCCATGTTTGAAAGATGATGGCATCACAGTAACGTTTGATCGCAGCACCTCGCTTTCGCAAGAAGACGCCCATTTCATCAGCTGGGACCACCCTATGGTGCAAGGCAGCTTAGACATGATTTGTGATGATGACTTTGGTACTGCCTCTGTGGCGTTACTGAAAAACAAAAAGCTACCTGCTGGTACCTTCTTTGTTGAGCTCATTTTCATTGCGGAGGCGATGGCGCCTAAAGCACTTCAAGTTGGCCGCTTCTTGCCACCAACGCCTATTCGTATCTTATTAGATAAGGGCAGTAACAATCTGGCTGATAATGTTGCTTTTGATGCTTTCAATCAGCAGTTGTCTGCGGTTGGTCGCCAAACTGCAAGTAAATTAGCCAGCGCGCTACAAAGTGCCATTCACCCAATGATCACCAGCGCACAAGGCATGGCACAAACCAAGCTAGAAGCACTGCGTGCTGAATCACTAGAGAAAATGCAAACTGCCCTTGGTGAAGAGCAAGCTCGTTTAACGGCACTTAAGCAGATCAACCCGAATATTCGTGATGAAGAGCTTAGCTTTTTTGATAAGCAACGTAGTGAACTCACGACTTACATCGAAAAAGCCCAAGTTAAACTGGATGCAATTCGTTTAATTGTCGTTTCTCACTAACCCATTGGCTAATGAGCGAAAGCTTTAAGGTTTGCTTAAAGCTTTCGACTCTCAATCTCGTTCATGCTAGTGAATTATTCTTAACAACTTCTCTAGCGTACTTTTATTTAACTCACCCATTTGCTCGTTATTACTTAGTGCATAAATAGCCCCTTCAACGGCGCTTTCGTCGATGTCTTGCCGAGACTCTAATACGTTTGCCCAAAGTTCTAATTCATCGATATCGATTTCGCCGTCGATAACACGCTGTAAAACCTGACAGAAAACGTCTTGCGTTAGAATATACACATCACCTTGCGTGTCTGGAGTACTGGTAATTACTGAAATTGCCTCAAATCGGTTATCACCAAAACGAGCAAACTCATCTAATGCGTCTAATTTATCCATTTGCTATGCTTACCTTTTCAATTTCAAAGCATCTTTTTACTTAATGACAACCCTTACTTGCTCACAATGCAAAGCAACCCTTCACTGCCAAGCCGACAATATTAATGCCTGTTGGTGTAGTGAGCTGCCCAATATTTTACCACTCGATGAGGCAGCAACAGAATGTTTATGCCGAGACTGTACTATAAAAAAGATCAATTCATTTTTATCTAAACTTTACCAACAGCCTCTTGAACAGCAGCTTGCCTTTGCTAAGCCTTATTTTACTCAAGGTAACTTAATAGAAAATCTCGATTACACCATGCAAAACAACTACATGGTATTTAGCCGCTGGTTCTTTTTAAAACGTGGCCACTGCTGTAGTAATGGCTGTACTCATTGCCCTTATTCCGACAGCTAACCTCTTAAAGAGTATTTATTCAATTATTTTGCATTTAATTGCAAATAACACATGGACGACAAGAATAAAAATACATTATAATTGGATATAAATTCACTAAATCATCAATTTTTAAGCTTAAATCACTAGTAAAGTCTATTTTTTAAGCATAAATATACTGTAACTAAGTCGGAATCAATCATGAACACCTTTAAGCCTGCTCTACTTGCAAGTGCAATTTCTGCAGTTTTAATCAATAACAATATGGCGTTTGCTGCAGAAGATGCTATCGAAGTTGATAAATCAATTGAAACTATTCAAATTACTGCAACACGACGTGCAGGCTCTGTGCAAGATGCACCGCTTAATATCACAGCCCTCAATGGCGATGTAATTAGCGACCAAAACATTGGCGATCTAGAAGATGTCGCACGCTGGGTACCTGGCTTAACAATTTCTGATCAAGGTGGCCGTGAAGGTTCTCCGATTATCGTTCGTGGTTTGAATACAAATACCTCTGACCGTATTTCTGATAGCGGCACAGTGGCAACCTATGTTGGTGAAATTCCACTGAGCATCGACTTACGTTTAACTGATGTTGACCGTGTTGAAGTGTTAATTGGCCCACAAGGTACACTGTATGGTGCAGGTACTTTAGGTGGTGCAATTCGTTACTTACTAAAGCAACCTGAGCTTGATATCACCGAAGGTAAGGTTACAGGCGATATATTTAGCATTAACGAAAGTGACGGCACAGGTGGTGAGTTTGGTGTGGTATTCAACACCCCGCTAATTGAAGAAAAATTAGCGCTTCGTGCTAGCTTAAATTATTACGATAATCCTGGTTACATTGACTACACGCACGTGGTTCAAGAACCGGGTGTATCAAACCCAAATCCTGACTTTTCAGACAGCAGCGATGTAAATGCCAACTTAAAAAGCGTAAGCGATGTTAACGATGAGCAAATCACCACTGCACGTTTATCACTTCGTTGGCTTGCAACCGAAGATGTTGATGCAACGCTAAACTACTTCTATCAAAAGCAAGAAAATGGCGGTAACTCGACATCGCAATACGACTCTCTTGCTGATAGTAGTGCGCTACAAGGGATTCCTGGAAAATACGAAAACGTAGCTCGTGTTCTTGAGCCTGGTGAAGAAGAAAACGATCTATTAAGTTTAGAAGTGAAAGCAGATCTTGGTTTTGCTGAGCTGGTATCTGCATCTGGTTGGTCTAGCTATGAGCAGTCTGGTCAACGCGATCAAACCGATCTACTTTACGATATTTGGTCAGGTTATGCCGACTTCCCTGCATTTGTTGGCTACACGCACGACACCTCAGATCGCGATACCTTCACGCAAGAACTTCGTTTAGTGTCAAATAGCAATAGCGCTTTTAACTGGATTATAGGAGGCTTCTACAACAAAGTAGAAAGTCACTCAGATGACCGTGAGTACACGCCGGGTCTGACTGAGTACTGGGGTGGTGGTATTCCTAATGTTGAACAAGATCTTGAGTACATTCTAATTTCAGATAGTGAAACCACTGAAAAAGCACTTTTTGGTGAAATCGGCTACAGCATTACAGATCAGTTTGATGTAACTTTAGGTGCTCGTTTTTACGAATACGATGTATCAACAACGTCAGGCTCTGCAACACCGCTTTATTCTGGTGATTTTGATTCACTAGATAACCTTGTTATGGAAAATGTGAGCGCTAGTGATAACGGTAACTTATTTAAGTTTAATGCTAACTATACATTCGATAATGGTGTACTTGCTTACTTTACCGTGAGTGAAGGTTTCCGTATTGGTGGTGGTAACGGTATTGCTCCTTGCCCTGATGTATTACCTGAGCAACAAATTGTTTGTGCCCTGCCAAACGAAGAAGATTACAAACCAGATACAACAGTCAACTACGAGCTAGGCTTTAAGTCATCATGGTTACGTAACCGCCTACATTTCAATGCGGCTCTATTTAATGTTGATTGGAAAGATGCGCAAGTGGGTAGTAGCACTGTAAATGGTCAAGAATTAATTACCTCGAACGCGGGCACTGCAAATTCAAAAGGTGTTGAGCTTTCTACTCGCGCTATGATTGGTGATAACTGGGCTGCATATGCGACATACGCGTATGCAAAGGCTGAATTGACAGAAGATGCACCTGAGTTATTAGGGATTCTAGTTGATGAAGAGGTAATAGAGTACCAAAGCTACTATGATGGCGCTAAGGGCGACCGTTTACCGGGCGCTCCTGAGCATCAATTCTCGTTTGGTCTTCGTTACGAGCAAGATATCCTAGGCGATAAGTTATTAAGCGTAAACTACGGTATCACAGCGCAAAGCGATGTGATCACCAAAGTAGGTTTAAAAGCAGACGGCGAAGTATTACCTGGTTATGCACTAAGTAACTTATCTGCAAAAATTACCGGTGATATGTGGTCTGCAACGCTTTACGTAGACAACTTATTCGATAAGTACGCATTCACTTCTGTACGTCGTGATAAGTCTTGGGCAGGTATGTCACAATATGCTGAGCTTAACAAAGAGCTACCTGAGCTACAGCGTGTTTATGGTCACTACACCACCGCGCCTCGTACTATCGGTATGAAGTTTAGCTACAACTTTGAGCTGTAATTAAACATCACCATAAAAGCCTTGCCGCCTTTAGGCAGGGCTTTTTAATACCTGAAAATAATTAATTGATATACTATGCGCTTATGCTAAATGATACCCAACAAGCGCTTCGCGCTCATATCCAACAGTTGTTAAACAACAAGCAACTAAACGATGCACATCACCTACTTGTGCAGAGGCTAAAACAAAATCCTGAAGACCACGTTTGTTACTTTTTACTCAGCGAAGTCAACACCGCAGCTGGCGATATCAACAAAGCGATTAAGCTGCTTGAAAAAGCGCTAAGCCTAGCCCCTTTTGCGATTTATCATTTAGCACTTGCCAAGTTATATGTACTGTTAGGCAAAGTAAGTAATGCAGCTGTGCACTATCAAAGTGCTAAACAAGCAGCTGACTTTAGTGCCACTGACTTTGATACATTAGCCAATATCGCGACCCGTTTAGGGTATTATAACGACGCCCTTAGCTTTCAAAAAGCAGCCTACCAACGCAACAAAGATAACCCACAAATTAGCTATAATTTGGCAGTGTGTTATAAAATTCACGGACTGTTCGATGAGGCTAAAAGCTTGCTGCTGCAACTAACCAAAAAGCAACCTCGCTTTTATCAAGCCCACTATTCACAGGCTGAACTCAATACTGTTATAGATGCAGAGCAACATATCCAAAAACTACAAGCCTTGGCGGATAAAGAAAAAAGCATTGTTGAACAACAAGTGTATTTTCATAGTCTTGCTCTTAATTATGAGCACCTTAATGACTACAAAAATGCATTTAAATACTTTGCACTAAGTAAGCAAGCCATAGCCGGTAAACTTAATTATCAAGCCACACAGCATCGCCACTTTTGTCAAAAACTTATTACTCAGAGCAAACAGCAAGCAATTAAAAGTAGTGACTCTGAGTTCTCACCCGTTTTTGTCGTTGGCATGCCCCGCTCTGGCACAACCTTGGTTGAGAAAATCCTTAATCAAAGTTCACAGCTACGAGGCATTGGAGAATTAAACGATATTGCGCAATTGATACAACACGCCACGCAATCAGCGCGTATGATTGATAGCGAAATGCTCGATAAGGCATTTGAATCTGAGACGATAAAGACAGCACTGGCTAGCTATCAACAAAGAGCCCAGCTGCTAAGTAATGACCAAAGAAGTTGTGATAAACAGCCATTTAACTTTTACTATATTGATTTTATTTTAGCGGCTTTTCCTAATGCTAAAATCGTTTGTATGCAGCGGGGCTGGCAAGATTGCAGCATTGCCAATTTTAGGCAGATGTATAACCCGCAAAGTGTGTTTCATCACTACAGCTTTACACTTGAAGATATTGCCTCGTTCCATCAAGATTACTCGGCATTAGTCAGTCATTTTGCTAACAAGTATCCTGAAAACGTTTTTTTACAAAGCTATGAGCAATTAGTAGCAGAGCCTACCGAACAAACTCAGAAGCTCTATGCGTTTTGTGATTTAAGCTGGCAGGAAAACTGCCTGACTTTTTATAAAAACAATGCAGCATCAGCCACGGCGAGTAAAAAGCAAATTCGCCAGCCACTGAATAAAAACAGTATCGACAGCTGGCAAAATTACGCTGAGTTTATTGGTGCGGACCTGTTTCAATAGGTAGGTCGTGACGAGCGCCCCACTCACTCCATGAGCCATCGTAAACACGTAAGTTAGCGTAACCGCATTCATCGGCACACAATGCAATTGCACAAGCGGTTACACCTGAACCACAGCTAAACTGCAACTGGGTGTGATGCGGCGCTATGTGTTGTTCAAATAATGCCTGCAATTCGCTAAGCGGTTTAAGCTCACCGTTATTTAGCACTGTTGCTAGAGATAAACTGCGACTATTTGGAATATGACCACTGCGCATACCTTCGCGCGGCTCAGCGTGTTCACCGGTAAAGCGCTCATAAGGACGAGCATCGAGTGTTAGTGTGCTTTGTTCGTTAAGTGAGTTAAGTACTTGCTCAGCACTAATAAAGTAATCAGCACGCGGGCTGGCAACAAAGTTGCCTTGACCAGAAGCAGCTGAATAGCTTGCTTGTGTAGCAAAGCCTAGTGCCTGCCACTTAGCTAAACCGCCACTTAAAACTTTTACGTTATCAAAGCCCATGGCTTTAAACATCCACCACGCACGGGCAGAACTGAACAAGCCTTGGTCTTCATAAATCACAACTAGAGAGTCTTGGTTAACACCAGCAAGCTGCATATGCTCTTCAAACTGCTCGTTATTGCACATCATGCTTGGTACAGGATTACTGTTATCTGCTAGCGCCTTCTTGAAATCAAAACGCTGTGCATTAGGAAGCATCGCCTTAGGCGCATACTCACCCGGTAAACCAGGACGTACCATTCCTGCATCAAAAATAACCAAATTATCGTGACTTAAGTGCTCGTTAAGCCATTCTGGCGAGACGATGTTCTTCATTAGCTTTCCTTTTGCGATAGCTGTGCAAATGTATCTTGCTGAATTAAACGCTTTTCGACCGCTTCAACATGCTCCGTTGTACATTCTTTCCAAACACCGGGCAAGCAATACACATGCTTTAAGTAGGTAAAAAACTTATCTCTCAGAATACTATTAGGCTGCCAGCCATTCTGCAGTTTTTCTAAGCACTTAACCAAAGTAGCTTGTTCACTTGCGTGTAGTACAAGCTCATCAATGTTGTAACAAGCAAGCCCTAAGGTAATTACTTTTTTATCAAGTAATAAAGATTCTAAGCCAACGGTCGAGTTAATGGTGATCACAGCCTCAGCATTATCAATAAGTTCTCGAGTACAATTTCCGTTGGCAAAAACGGCAACATCATCTTTGTCGTACAAATGTTCATAGTGCTTATGCCATGAAGGGTGCTCTTTAAAAACAACTTTAAGTTCTGGATCATTTAACTTTTTTACGGCTGAAACAACAGCATCGTAATATTCTTCCATGGACTTAAGCCAAGGAGAATAACAAGCTATTTGGGTGTCATGTGGAACTTGAAATGGCACAAATAAGTATTTTTTGGGTAACTCAATTGCGTCAAACTTACAGCGCTTCTTATGAGCCGCTCTTGGAATTAAATCAGGTGCAGAAAATGGCAACTTCCTTTGCGGATCAAAGTTTAAATAGAATTGACTATCTCGCGGTACAGAAGCCGCAAAATTAATACCTTTAGGATCTAAGCTTGTTGTTCCGGGCAGTAACCCATTTTCATAGTAATAGGTGGTCACTCCTAATGCCTTAGCAGCCATACAAACAGTAACATTCGGTAATTTATTACCATTCCAAATGACTAAAGCTTGTGGGGATTCTGACTGCAATAAATCATAATACTTGGCAAACCGGCATCTCTCTACTAAATACATCAAAGCAGAGTAACTTTTGATTATCAGTGGGTTCTTCCATAGCTTGTTTCGAGCTTGTTTACGTAAGAGTTGTTCCGCAATTATTTTATTAAAATCAACTTTTTTCGCCTTACTAAAGTATTTTAAAGCAGTAAATCTAGGCAAGCCCATGCAATACACTTTACTCTTTAAAGGCAGCTTCCTAGTGAGTTTTTTGTAATAGCGGGCGTGCACATTATTGCGAGAGATAAATAAAAAAGCCATTTACACATCTTATTTTTGATTGAACGTTAGCGCATACAGCAATTTTATTAATTATAAATGACAGTTGGAAGGTTGCCTTACAACTTCTATTATTTCTGTTGTAGAGATAGAGGGAGTACGCTCTAGATAAGTTACATCACAAAGTTGGTTAAATTGATCAAATTGACCAGCCCAATCATCCCCCATAACTAGCAAGTGAGCTTGATGATCTTTGATATACTCACCTTTTAATTCTAGAGAATGCTCTACAAATACCTCATCGACACACTTCAATGAACTAATAATTTTCAGCCTATCAGCTTCACTATATACGGGCTTTCGACCTTTCTTAGAGAAGTTTAGTTCATCAGAAGATACACCAACAATCAAATAATCTCCTAACGCTTTAGCTCGTTCTAATATATTGATGTGTCCCACATGAAAAATATCGAACGTGCCAAATGTAATTACCCGCTTCATTGATGCTCCTCTAAATAAGATACAATTCTCTTAGCAGAGTGACCATCGGTAATACCTGCCAGCTTATAAACAATTTCTTTTCTTTTTTCTTTAAATTCAGCTGATTCATTAAAACTTGAACTTAATAAATACTTTAAATCTTTATAACTTCCTGCACGAGCACATAACTCATTAAAGTACTTGATATCTTCATCAAGCCGAGCTTTTAGCCTATAAGATAAAATACCTCTGTAAGACCAGCGCAGCTTATAGAAATCACACCATATTACAGGCTTTTCTAATGCTGCAAACTCAAATATGGCTGACGATGCATCAGAAATCATTATATCAGCAAGTTCTAAAAAAGGAGTAAGGTCAAAATCGTACTCATTCGCAAGGTAAACATTCTTAGCGTTAGCCCACTTATCGAGTTTTAGACGTTGTTTTTTATATTTTTTCTTAAACAAACTAAAGAAATGAGGCTTAACGATAATATTAAATTCATCAAAATGCTCAGGGAAATCATCGCTAAAACATTCTAAAGAACTTGGATAAAAAGTAGGCGCATACAGCAAGGTTTTCTTTGTTGGATCTAGGCCTAGGTTTTTGAGGTTAATAGTACCAAGAGTCTGATTAATAATAGGGTCTAATTTTGCGTAGCCACTATCAATAAAGTTACCTTCGGGATAGAGCATTTTTAAACGTTGTAGTCGGTGTTCACCTTCAACAAACCGCACTGTCATCTTGTTGTTTGATACGTCGTAATAGCATTGCTTTGGGCCGATTCCATGCTGCATCAGTACAGTCTTTTTATTTAAATTCTCAGCACCTACGAACGTATTTCCAAATACAACCCAATCTGCATCTGAGTTCTGATAAAAGTCAAAGGTTTCACTCGCACTCGTTAACCATTTTGCAACTATTGCGTTTTTATCTATAAAGTTACAACATACAGCACGACTACACTCATCTTGTTCTTTATAGAAAACCATCGAAACTTTGTGGCCTTTTTCTTCTAACTCCTTTAAAACAGGCAGGTATTGTGGAATATAATATAGATGTTGAACATCAAAATATAACTGCATCATTTACAACTTAATAACTTAAATCAATAGCCATTGTACATAAATTACATTTTTGTTTCAGCCCACAATTGAAGTTTGTACAAGCTAAATATCAATTATCTCAGGGCGAAGGGGTGCTAAGCGACTAAGAATTTTATTTTGTACTGTTTGTGGAATCTGTTGTTCATCCATAGCGTTAATCAAAAGCTCTACAACACGGTTAAAGTCTTTTTTGGAGATATTCATTCCAGTGTGTATATCAACCATGTTATCGCCTTTGTATTCACAAGGACCGTCGGTGACACTACACAAATGAGTGATAAAGCCTTGGCGAAAATGCGCAACATTACTTTGTTTAAAATAAGCTAAAATCTGTTCGTCATGGCCTATTTGATTGATAAAACTTTCAACCAGTTTTTCAACTCCTTGTTCGCCATTAATTTGCTGATACAAGGTGCTATTGTTGCTACTTACACAACCCACAAGCATAACGGTAAATACAAATGTAAAAAGTGTTTTTATCATCACCAATACCCTGTTACTGATAAGTACCAACCAGTTTGGTCTTCAGCACCAGCAATACTTCCTAAGTCTAACCAAGCAGCAGTCACGCTAACATACTTATTAGGAAACCAAGCCACAAATACATCCTGCCAATCTTGCTCTCCTAAACCAAGGTTATTGGACTTTACCCGATACTCAACACCCAAAGCTATTTCATGGGTTAAAAACACCGCTGTAGATGCTTCAAACAACAATTTTTTATCACTATCAGGACCGCCAAAACCTAACAAACCTAGCTGATTAGCATCGCTATAACGAAAGGTGGTGTTCCAAAACCAATTATACCCAGCAAGCGCCCCTAAATGTAATTTACTAGCAGCAAGGTAAATATCGGTACCGCTGGTATCTTTTGCACCTAATAAATTAGCAATACTGCCATCATCTAAAGACTTATGCTGCACACCTAAACTTAATTGCGGCCATTTACTATAAACAATGTCACCATATAAGCGTACTTTTGCCCCGGTAATTGATTGCTCAATATCGGTATTTAATGCGGGAACTTCGAAACGTTGCTCCGCATAACTAAATTCAACGCGATCATAAACATTTAGCTGCGCACCACAAACATCTAAGCGGTAATCACTCACATTTGCACGACTGCAAAAGCCATTCAAAGCGATTTCATCATCACTTGCATAGCCTGCGAGCTGAGCCCATGGAACAATCCCACCACCCGCACTGCCTTCAACCTGAGAGACTCCGGGCGTTGCTAATAATTTACCTGAAGCTGCAAACCCTGAACTTGTAAAAACAATGGAAGTTAGTCCAAATAGCCAATTAAGATGCTTCATTATAGACCTCTAGCCATTGCAAAAACTGCTCTGATTTTAGTGGCCTACTCAAGTAATACCCTTGCGCATAATCGCACTTCATTAGTTTCAAAAAGTCTAAAGAAGCTTTATTTTCAACACCTTCCGCAACGACAGAGAAACCTAGCTGATGACCTAAGTTTACTGTTGACTCAACAATATACTGATCTTGTTTAGATTGCTCCAATTGAAGAATAAAGCATTTATCTAACTTAAGTTCATCGATAGGTAGTGATTTCAAGCGACCCAATGAAGTTTGCCCAACACCATAATCATCTAGCGATATTTTTACCCCAAGTGATTTTAGGTTTTCTAATGCTTTAATACCTTGTTCTTCATTTTCTATCATGTCGCGTTCTGTCAGCTCTATTGTAATAAGCTGTCCATTAACATCATTCTCTTTTAATTGTTTTGCCAAATGAGAGAAAAAGCTTGGGAAGGCAATATCTTGGGCCGAAACATTGATAGCGGCTTGCATAATAATGCCTTGTTCTTGCCACCTTGCGACTTGAGTGACAACTGTTTTAACTACCCAAGCAGTCAAATCAACAATAACACCTGACTGCTCAGCTAAATCAATAAATAGCTCCGGTGATACCCACTGCCCATCCTTTATTTGCCAACGGATCAGCGCTTCCACTTTATCGATCTTAGAGGTGTTTAAATTTAGCTTTGGTTGATAAGTCATAAACAATTGGCCATCGTCTGCTTGTAATGCATGTTTTAATTCATCAATAATTGCCAAACGTTCCAGATACTCTTCATCTTCGCCGTTTTGATAATAATGAACATTCTTCTTTTTTGACGAAGCTGTATCAATTGCGATTAAAACTCGGCGCATTAGATCATCGGGCTTAACTCCCTCAAAGGTACAATGAACTACACCAGCGCTAAATCGCAAGGTAATATTCAAGCCTTGAATAGTGTAACCGACTTGTAGCTGAGCCATTAAATCCATGACTCCACTTTTTAATTGCTCTGCTTTTCCACTTGGAAATAAGGTTAAAAACTCATCTCCACCTATGCGTGCATTAACTCCACCAAGCGGCTCAGAATACTCACTAATACGTTCAGCAACTTCTCTTAAACAATCATCTCCAATACGAGGGCCAAGTTTGTCATTGATATGCCGCAAACCTCTTATATCAATAGCAACTAAAGTGTATTCAGTGCCTTGCCCTAATAGCGATTCCATAATTTCCAACATGGCACTGCGTGTTAAAAACCCTGTTAACGTATCATGACTTGCTTGAAAGTTGATTTGTCGTTCACGTTCTTTAATGTCATTACCCATATTATTGAATGCATCAACTAACGTCGTAATTTCAGTACTTTGTTTTTTTCCTATAAATTCAGCTTTGTAGTTACCCCGCGCGAATTGCTGAGCAAGTAAAGTAAGTTTAGAAAGCGGTGTGGTAAGGTTTTTAGCCAAAATCCCACTAGCTAAAACGCCAATCACAACTGTGATAGCTGCTAATGAAATAATAGTAAAAAAGAGCTGCTCAAATTCAAGATAACTTCGAGTTAAATCGGCACTTAGTAGCACTGATACTTTATGCCCAGAAACCGAAGGTAGCTCAACAAGGCGATTACGATAAACTGGCTTTTCCCCAAAAATTCGCTGTGTAGATTTATTTTCAAAATGCCTAAGTACTGCATTATCTTCTGGCTTATCAACAAGAGAGGTTTCAACGACATCATCATCCTCACCGATAAAACTTACATCCATAGTTGTAAGTTTTTTTAACTCTTCGGCAACTAGATCTGTGATTTCAAAACCAACCAAACTATATGCAACTGTTCTCGGTGCGCGAACTGGCAATATAATAACTTGATAAAGAGTCTGCTCGATAACAATGAAATTTGACTGCTCAGGGTTATCTAATAACTGCTTCATTAATGCCGTAAACTCATTTGGCATGTGAGCGAAATCCGTATTAGCAGAAACGAGCTCCCCAGATAAGTTTATGAGCATCATTAAATCAGCATTAATCCGCCTACTATGATTATTTAAGACACTGCTGATAGTATCGGCGTCTTGAGTTGCGACAGCTTGTTTAAAACCGAAATCTGCTGTTAACACTTTTGCAGCAGTTAGAAGAAGGCTCTCTTTCGCACTTAAATACTGGTTAAAAACATTCTCAGCAACATTAATATCTTCTAGAAGCTTTTGGTCATTAAAACGATTCGCAGACCACCAAGAACTAACTAGGCTGACTAAGCTTGTTAACAGAACAAGACCAACACATAAGGCAATGACTCGCCCTCTTAAACTATTAATCATTAGTACCCTTAAACATTTCTCCAAATGTATTTCGTGGTTTCGGCTCTATTGTAGTAATGACAATATCTGCAACCTGCGAAGAATCAGCAAATATAATTGTTTTTTTCTGATCGATATCACTCTGTTGGTTTGGTTGCCATACCGTAAAGCTAACAGGAAATGTACTCACATTTAATTGAACCTTCCCATCTATGCTCGTTTTTAGCACTTCTGAACTATCTGCAACATAAATGTATCCGACCATTGAATCATGGATATTACAACCTAGAACAACAATCCCGGGTGATTCAAATTTTTCGGGTTTTTCAGGCCGACCAGAGTAAAGTTTGATGTCAAATTGCTTAACAGTCGAGAATGAGTACACATGATGGCGAATATTATCACTATTTGGGAAGTCAACTAATTGCCCGTTTTGAATAACAAGTACTTTAGGGGTAAAGTGCTTATCAACCTGGTCCATGACGGCAACTGATAAGTTATCTTGGTGATTTAACTGCTGATCCTTAAACTCAATAACAGCATCTTTTAATGGCTTTCCAAATTGATCGCGTACAACAAAGGAAAAGTCCGCTGAAAGTACATTCGTTGAGCTTAATAACAAAGCAACGTAACATACCCGGCTAAAAAAATTCGCAAACATCAACATAATTAATTAGTTCCGCTCTTAGTTCACAATTCAGTATAGATTAATCTATTGTTAAGTTATACCTAATCATTTCATTGATAGAGACCGGTTTTAGGCAAGAAAGTATTGACGAAAAACTTAAAACTTAGTGGATTAGTTAAAGTAATAACTTTGCTTAGTATTACTTTCGTTATCAATTAATCTGTAATGTCAGAAAGGTGGAGACTATTGGGGTCATGTTTATCCCATTTAATTACCTTATACATCATTCAGAAATGAGTACAGAAGGTAATAAAAAGCCAAGCAATGTTATTTGTGACAGCTTGGCTTTAAAAATAGCATTTTAGCTATGAATAAAATTAGTAAATGCCTATTAATCGTGCTTAATTAAGCCGTAATCACTATCTAAAATAGCGATTACTTCACTTCGTGGGTCGCTAGGAATGGTGATTTCTTGACCAATAATTTTACTCGCAATGCCAACGTAGGTATCAGACACTTCAAGCATCACAGATTCTGGTAAGGTATAGTTTTTAGCAAGCTGCTCACGCTCGTCCATACGGTCTTTATTTAATAACACGTCGCTGTCTGGCACGTTATTAATTAATAACTGGCGGAAACCCTCTTTTGAGTTTTCAATGATTTTACCGTCACGGTAAGCTGGGCCATCCCAAATACGCGATGAATCAGGCGTGCCTACTTCATCAATGTAGATAAGCTTATCTGAACCATCAACGTCTTCAACATAACCAAATTCAAATTTAGTATCGACAAAAATTTGGTCAAGCTGTGCAAGTTCATCACTGATCAGCTTAAAGCCTTCAACAAGTAATTGCTCATATTTAGCGACATCATCTTCAGATTTGAAGTTAAAAACAGCTAAGTTATTCGTAATATTTTCACGGGTAATATTTACATCATCTACTTCAGGGATCTCAGCAACACCGGTAATAATGCCTTTCGTTGATGGCGTAATTAACACTTCATCTAGCTTTTGGTTCGCAGCTAAGCCTTCTGGTAAATCGATACCACAGAAACTACGTGTACCTTTCGCGTAGTCACGCCACATACTGCCAGTAATATATTGGCGCGCAATGGCTTCAACTTTTACTGTACTTGCTTTACGCACAATCCATACATATGGATGTGGAATATCAACAATATGGTTACCAGCAAGACCTGCTTTATCAAATAACTTAAACCAATGAGATGCCACAGAGTTTAGCGCGATGCCTTTACCAGGCACCCCATTTAAACCGTTTTCACCTTGCCAAATACAATCAAACGCAGAAATACGGTCAGAAATAACCATAATAGCTAGCTCAGTTCCTTTTGGAACTTGATAACCTTTTTCATTAATTAAACGAGCGCTGTCTTCATCAGTTAACCAATAAACTGAACGCACTTTACCACTGTGTACCGCACCTTTGGTACGGATCGGTAAATCATCGTTTACGTCTAAAACTTTATAGCTAGTCATGCTATCTCCGATAGTATTTGGCATGCTCATGTGAGCACATGTATGGGATTGGGGTTATGGCCGCCTATAATAATCTAGACGCCTTGAAAGCTCAATCATTGCACTATCATCAGCAGCCTGCGGACGTGATAAAAAACATAAAAATTTAAACTTCCAGTAATTTTGCTGTCATAAACATTATTTCGCTATAATAGCGACCTCGCAATAGGAGGTTTTCTTGGATTACTTAGCAGCTACCGCAAACAAAAAATACTTAATGTTTATTTCGCAGAACTATTCGTACGCGATCTTACGCCCATTACAACGGGAGATTTTAGCCCGAGGTGGCGAAGTTCGCTGGTTTTTGTACGGCGATGAAGTAAATCCAAACTTCCTTCACCAAGATGAGATTCGATTATTATCAGTAGATGAGCTCAAAGACTGGCGTCCAGATATCGTGTATGTACCAGGGAATGTGGTGCCGGATTTCATCCCTGGTAAAAAAGTGGCTGTTTTCCATGGTTTCAATTCAGGAAAGCGCATGAACAAAGGTGTTGATAATCACTTTAATATTCGAGGGTGCTTCGACTTATATTGCACTCAAGGTCCAACAACCACGACTACTTTTTTAGAGCTTGCCCAGCAACATGGATTCTTTAAAGTAAAAGAAACGGGCTGGCCGACGCTCGATCCTTACTTTAGTGAGATTGAAAACAATCCATACAAAAATCATGATGACAACAGAAAAACCTTATTGATTTGCTCGACTTTCTCAAAGCGCCTTTCTCTTGCACCTAAATTATACGAACAAATAAAAGCATACAGTGAACAAGGCAAGTGGCGAATTTTGGTGCAATTTCACCCAAAAATGCCAAGCGAGATTGTTGAACAATACAAGGCTCTACAAAACGACAATCTAACCTTTGTCGAGACTGATAACGTATTACCACTATTACAAGCAGCAGATGTTATGCTGTGTGATACCTCGTCTATTTTGCTTATGTTTATCTTACAAAGAAAACCTGTGGTGACTTTTTGTAATCATGGTGCTGGTCAGCATTTAGTTGATATTACAGATGCAGATAAAGTTGCCGAGGCAATTGACTATGCATTGAGTAAGCCTGCGGAATTAATGGCAAAAATCGAAAACTTCTGCCAGCAACTGCATCCTTACCAAGACGGTTTATCGAGTCAACGTGTACTTGCTGCTAGCAATGAATTACTATTTAGCAATCCTGCTCTTAAGCCAAAACCACGTAATTTTATTCGTAATTTTAAAATGCGCAAAGAGTTAAATTACTGGCGATGGTAACAATTCATAGGTCGTTATGATCACGCTTGAAAATGTGCTTTTTAAATGGCACGCAAAACAACCTGAGCCGAC
Organism: Pseudoalteromonas sp. PA2MD11; assembly: GCF_017808125.1. Lineage (NCBI taxonomy): Bacteria > Pseudomonadati > Pseudomonadota > Gammaproteobacteria > Alteromonadales > Pseudoalteromonadaceae > Pseudoalteromonas > Pseudoalteromonas sp. PA2MD11. The sequence continues at coordinate 96,957 of NZ_JADKNF010000005.1, read as the reverse complement.
GATCAATATTACTAAGCTAGATATTGATCAAGGCGAACATGTTTTTCTTCACGGTCCGAGTGGTTGTGGTAAATCAACGTTATTATCCCTGCTTGCTGGCGTCACAGTGCCAACACAGGGCAATATCCAGCTTCTTGGTAAAGCGATAAACCAACTGAGTAATAGTAAACGTGACCGTTTTCGTGCCGACCATATTGGCTATATTTTTCAAAACTTTAATTTACTGCCCTATTTATCGCCCATTGAAAACGTGACTTTGGGTTGTCAATTTTCAAAGCAAAGGCAAAAAAACGCATTAAAAAATTGTGCAACAATAGCCGCTGAGGCAAGCCGCCTACTCACTGCTTTAGGGTTAAACGACGCCTTGCAACATCAAGCCGTTGCACAGCTGAGTATAGGTCAGCAACAAAGAGTTGCCGCAGCGCGAGCTTTTATCGGCAGCCCTGAAATTATCATTGCAGATGAACCTACCTCAGCACTCGACACGCAAAATCGCCAAGCCTTCGTAAAATTATTATTTGAACAGGCAAACGCAGCAAATAGCACGCTAATTTTTGTTAGCCATGATGAAACATTACAAACGCTATTTACCCGCAGTATCAGCCTTGTTGAGTTACAAGGAGGCACAGATGCTACTCATTAAACTCGCCACAAAAAGTTTATTAAACCGAAAGGCCAGCGCCCTACTCACCCTGTTTACCATTGCTATCAGCGTAATGCTACTCATGTCGATTGAGCGGGTTCGTGTCGATGCTAAAAGTAGCTTTAGCAATACAATTTCTGGTACTGATTTAATTGTCGGTGCGCGTACCGGTGATATCCAACTACTGCTGTCTTCGGTATTTCGGATTGGCCATGCTAATAATGGTGTGAGTTGGAAAAGCTACCAGTACATCTCTGAGCAGCGCGGTGTAAAATGGGCTATCCCTATGTCGCTTGGCGACAGCCATAAAGGTTTAGCTGTACTTGGTACAAATAAAGACTATTTTGAGCACTATCGCTTTGCTAAAAGGCAGTCATTGAGCTTTTCACAAGGTCATGAGTTTAATCATTTATTTGAGGTTATACTAGGGGCTGAGGTTGCCAATACCCTTGGCTATCAACTTGGTGATGAAGTGGTGATTGCACACGGCATGGGCAATACCAGCTTTCATAATCATGACGATAACCCATTTAAAGTGGTCGGTATTTTAAATCCAACGGGCACACCTGTTGATAAAACCCTGCATATTCCACTTGCAGCAATTGAAGCGATTCATGGTGGTCATGCTCATCAGCATGAAGCCGCTCAGGCTGATGCAAATGACCATGACCAGCATGATGATGTTGATTTAGTTGGCACACCAAAGCAAATAACCGCTTTTTTACTTGGTTTTGATTCACCACTTTATACCTTACAAGTGCGTCGTAATATCAACCAATACAAAGATGAGGCACTGCTTGCCATCATGCCGGGGGTTACTTTGCGTGAACTCTGGGAAATGCTCTCTATCGTTGAAAAAATCTTGCTGTTATTTTCTATCGTCGTGGTGCTGATCAGTTTACTTGGCATGTTAACGAGCCTGCTTTCAAGCTTAAATCAACGCCGCAGAGAACTTGCTATTTTGCGCTCTGTTGGCGCAAGACCTTGGCATATTTTCACCTTGATCAGTGTCGAATCATTACTCATTACAGGGCTTGGCTGCATTGTTGGTATCGCATTATTCTATGCTTTAATGCTACTCGGCGCAGATTACTTGCAAAGCCATGCCGGAATAAGCCTAAATATAGCCTTATTGTCATCCTATGAACTCATGCTTTTAGCTGCGATAATGGTTGCAGGCTTTATTGTAGGGTTAATTCCCGCAACTCGCGCGTATTTCTACTCTCTTGCTGATGGTATGAGTATTAAAATTTAAGGAATGTTATGCCGTTTTTTCGAAAATTCGTCGCTTTAGTCGCATTAGTTGTGTGTGCTGGAGCTAATGCTGGCGCACCTAAAGAAATCTTCTGGGAAGATTTAATTCCAAAAGGTCATGTGCAAATCGATACCCAAGCGCAAGCAAACCATGAAGGCTCAGAACAAAACTGGGTGCAACCAGACCTTGATGCTCCCGTGGTAAAAGAACTTAATGGTCAATCAATAAGTTTGCCTGGTTTTGTTGTTCCCCTTGAAGGCGACAGCGAAGTGATCACCGAGTTTTTATTGGTACCTTACTTTGGTGCTTGTATTCACGTACCACCACCGCCGCCAAACCAAATTGTGCATGTCACGATTAAAGACGGCGTACCAATCGAAAGCCTCTACGATGCGATTGTCGTGACTGGTGTTATCAGCACCGAAACCTGGTCTGGTGAAATTGCTCAAGTCGGCTACAAGATGAAAGCCGTTGGTGTAGCACCATTTGAGTTATAAGTTTTTAAAAGAGCATGCTTTTGCATGCTCTTAAAATTAATCCTCCACTTTTTCTTTTTCCAGTTCCTGTTCGCTCAATTCATACCAATTTGCTTAATTAAGTGATCTATTTTGAGGCAATAAAACCTCGTTGATAGCAAGGCAAAAATTTCGTTATTTAGTTGTTCTAAATCAGAAATTTTTAACGCAGATAGCGACAGGTTTAATCCCTCAAAATGATTAAGTATTATTGCGGATTGGTATCATACCATCCGCCACCAAGGGCTTTATAAAGCGTTGCTAGGCTTTGCAGACGATCATTTTTTGCCTGCGATAACGCAATTTCTGCCGAAAATAACTGTCGCTGTGCATCCATTAAATCAAGGGAGCTGGCAACACCATTGCTATACCTAAGGCGTGCTAAGCGGTAGTAATCTTGACTACTGAGCACCAAACTTCTTTGCGCATCATAACTTTGCTCTGCCGACTGATAATTCGAAAGCTGATTGCTCACTTCTTGCAGTGCCACCAGCACTGTTTTTTGGTATTGAATACTTGCCTGATAAGCCCGCTGTTCCGCCACCGTTAAATTTGCCTGATTGCGCCCCATATTAAATAAGGGCATTAACAACTCTGAGCCCAGCAACCAAACCTGCGAATTACTGGCAAGCAAATCACTAAAATCAGTACTTTCACTGCCATATTCGGCATACAACTTAAGTTTTGGGAATAACGCCGCTTTTGCGACCCCAATCTCAGCCATGGCCGCTTGCCATTGATACATTGCTTGCTGCACATCTGGTCTACGCTTTAACAGTTCACTAGGTAGTCCTGTGGGTAATTGCTTAGGAAGGGTTTGCACTGATAACTCATTCCCCCCTTGCACATCAACATTGGCATCACCAATCAAAAACTTTAACTGATTAATAATCCGCCTTTCACTGTGCTGTAAAGGCGGTATCTTCACTTTGGCAGATTCTAATTCAACCTCAGCTTGGCGCTGCTCTAGCCCTGAAATAATTCCGCCTTTTTTGCGAATACGCGCAATTTCAAGCTCCTTCTCGCGAAGCTTAATCGTACTCAGGCTAATTTTTAATTGCTCTTCAACTTCTTTGAGGGCAAAAAACTGCTGCGCAACATCAGCAATCAAGGCGAGCTGCAACGCGTTTCTTGCTTGCTCTTGGCTATAATAATTTGCCAGTGCGGCTTCACTTGCACGTCGGTTACTACCAAATAAATCTAGCTCCCAACTTAAGTAACCTTTTAAATCAAACGAATTTTCAGGGCTGCTATTAAGCTCTTCTTCTCGCTCCGAGGTAAGGCCTATGCTTACATCAGGCCATAAATCGGCATCGGTAATACGATACTGAGCTCGCGCTTCAATAATTTTCGATTGCGCAATTAACATATCTTGATTATTGACCAGCGCTTGGCTAATCAGTTTTTGCAAATGTGGGTCGCTATATATTTGCTTCCAGCCAGCTAAAGCTTCAGACTGTGGCGTTGCTGCTGCACCCATAAAATTAGCAACTTCACTATGTTCAGGTGCTTCAAAATCAGGGCCAACAGCACAGCCTTGTAAGCAAGCAAAACAAAACAATGGCAACAATTTATGCATCAACTTGCTCCTTTGCTAACACTTTAGAGGCGGGTGCTTGCTGTTTTTTCACAAAGCGTGCCGCGGTAATAAAAAACAGTGGCACTAATATAATCCCGATAGAGCTTGCCAGTAACATCCCCCCTAAAATAGGCATAGATACCGACTGCCGACCAACGGCGCCGGGGCCAGAAGCAAGTACTAACGGCAATACACCAAGCACAAAAGAGGCTGCGGTCATCAAAATAGGCCGAAACCGAGAACGGGCGGCTTCTATTGCTGCATCAACGGCATTCATACCTTCTTGATAAAGCTGATTTGCCACCTCAACAATCAAAATTGAGTTCTTCGCAGCAAGGCCTATCAAGGCAATAAACGCGACTTGAAAAAATAAGTTGTTTTCATGCCCCGTCACCAAGGTCAATATAGAGGCCCCTAACATGGCAATCGGGCTTATAAGCAATACTGCAAATGGTAATGCCCAACTTTCATAAAGCGCTGCTAAAAACAAAAAAACAAACACAATCGCCAAACTCACCGCAATACCTAGTTGACCGGATGAGCGAATTTCTTGATAAGTTAAGCCAGTCCATTCATAACCAATATTTGTTGGTAATTTAGCCACTTCCTCTTTAATTACTTTAATCACGTCACCCGATGCATAGCCAGTAGCTGGTGACACATTCACCATCGCACTGGTAAACATATTAAAGCGATTTATCGCAGACGGACCGGTTGTTAGATTAAGCTTAGCAAGCACATTTGATGGCACCATAGCGCCATTTTTTGAACGCACATAAAATTCGTTGAGGTTTTCAGGACGCGCCCTAAATTGATCTTCAGCCTGAACTTTAACCCGGTAAACGCGACCAAATAAATTAAAGTCATTAATTGTTGATGAACCAGTAAGAACTTTCATTGTGCTGTAAACATCGGCAATCGGCACCTCTAAGGCCATGGCTTTTTCTCTATCTAACTCTAAAAACAACTGAGGTACTGAGCCACGCAGTGAACTACTTGCTTTAGCAACTTCAGGGCGGTTATTTAAATTTGCCAGTAGTACCTCAAGCGATTCAACTAGGCTTGTTAAGTTACCTCCTGTTTTTTCTTGCAGCGCAAACTCAACGCCAGAGCCCGAACCAAGCCCTGCCACAGCTGATGGTTGAAACACATTAAACTCAGCATCGGGAATGGCATACAGCTGCTTACGTATATCATTCATCACACTTGTGACCGTAAATCCTTGCTCCGCACGCACTTGCCAAGGCTTTAAAATCACCTCCATTTGACCATGCGATTGCGCACTACCAGCACGGCGATTTTCACCCGCTAGCGTGAATGAATAAGCCACCCCCGCATGGCTCATAACAAATTGGTTTGCTTTGCTTATTACTTCATTGGTACGTGAAACCGTTGCCGCATCTGGCAAGGTAATATCAACAAAAAAGCGTCCTTGATCTTCTTGCGGCATAAAGCTGCTTGGTAATTGGCTAAACACAAAGTAACAGCCACCTATCATTATAAAAAAGGCAATGTAGCTGCGTTTTGCTTTTTCGGAGCATGCCTTTACAAGCCAAGTGTATTTTTCGCCAACACCTTCAAGCCAGTTATTAAATTTAACAAAAATCTTATTGTTTGATGGGGGTCTAGGTTTTAAGAAAATCGCACATAAAGCAGGGCTCAAGGTTAACGCAACTAGGGTCGAAATGAGTACCGCAACGGTAATTGAAATCGCAAACTCTCGGTACATAATGCCCGTAATACCGGCTAAAAATGACACCGGCACAAACACCGCAGCAAGTACTAAAGAGGTTGCTACTATGGCACCTGAAAGCTCTGTCATGGCTTGCTTAGTAGCAGCAACTACCTCCATATTTTGCTCATTGATCAGTCGCTCAACACTTTCGACTACCACAATCGCATCATCGACGACGATGCCGATTGCCAATACCATAGCCAATAAACTGACATTGTTAATGGTAAAACCAAATGCAGCCAAGGCGATAAAAGTACCAATTATCGACACCGGCACAGCTAAAGCGGGTATTAAAGTTGTTCGCCAGTTTTGCAAAAATAAATACACCACTAAAATCACTAAGATAAGCGCTTGAATAAGGGTATTGATCACCTCATTAATCGACAGCTTGATAAACTCAGAGGCATCATAAAATAACTGCCACTTCACTCCCTTTGGAAAAGCCGCGCTCAAGCGCTCCATCTCTGCCTTAACACGCTCAGTAACCGCTAATGCATTAGAGCCTGGTAACATATAAACCTGCAAAATAGTGGCGGGCTGTTCATTTAGTTTTGAATTTAAAGTGTACGCTGACGACGCCAACTCAACCCTTGCAACATCTCGCAAACGGATCATCGAGCCATCACTATTAACTCGCAGCATAATATTATTAAACTCATCAACCTTATTAAGCCTTCCTTGCGCTCGTACCGGAAAGTTAAGTTTAATGGCATCTTTCATAGGTTGTGCACCTATCTCACCGGCAGCGGCCTCTTTATTTTGTGCTTTGATTGCTGCGGTCACATCATTCACGGTTAATTCATAGCCCGCTAAAATGTCAGGTTTTAACCAGACCCGCATAGCATAAGAGCGTGAGCCGGTATTACGAACTCGCCCAACCCCTGGTACGCGCTTTAAAGCCGCCTCAACATTAATGCTGGCATAGTTACTCAAGTAGATTTCGTCATAGCGAGGGTCATCAGAGGTCAGTGCCAGTTTCAAAAGCTCAACGGAACTTTCATTAGAGACATTCACCCCTTCAGTTTGCACATCAACAGGTAAATTACTGCCTGCTTGGCTTGCGGTGTTCTGTACATCGACAAGGGCGAGATCTGGGTCGGTGCCAACATCAAAGGTGAGTGTGATCCCAACACTGCCAGAGTTAGTTGCCTTTGACTCCATATACAACATATTCGGCGTTCCATTTAATTCTTGTTCAAGAGGAATGGCTACCGACTCAGATGCGGTTTCTGCCGTTGCGCCAGGGAATGAAGCAGACACTTTAACCGACGGCGGAGCAATATCTGGGTATTGATCAATCGGTAGAGTAAAGAGCGAGACCAAGCCTGTGAGTAAAATAACTAACGAAATAACGATAGCAAACACTGGACGCTTGATAAAAAAATGCGAAAACATAGTTAAGCTCCCTGCTTATTTTTTTCATCATCTTGTTTGCTTGGTTTATCTGGCGCCAGTGGAATAGTGCCCGTGTTTGGCGTTAATCGGCGTTTTTCAAACTCGGCTAACGAAATCGCTTTTACTTGCTGACCATGACGAATGCGATGCAAACCTTTCACCACCACTTGCTCACCTGCACTCAAGCCACCGCTGGCAACAATTCCTTGTTCACCGTAATGCTCAACAACAATAAAGCGTCGCTCTATCTCACCTGAATCAAGGACCACCATCACATAAATACCGCCTTGCTCAACTTGGGTAGCTTCCTCAGGGACGACAATGGCATCTTTCAATTCAGATAATTTAATCCGTGCTTTTGTATATTGCCCAGGTAATAGCTCACTATTAGGGTTAGGCAGCTTTGCTCTTACTTTAAAGGTGCCCGTTTTCGGGCTAATTTTAGGGTCGGTAAAACTCACATCACCCCAATATCGATACTCGCTGCCATCAGGCAAAGAAATACGTACAAAGCCTTCTAGCGCCTTGCCCTTTTGCTCAGCTTGTAGCTGCTCCATCATACTGGTCATACGCCGCTTAGCATTCAAATAATCAAGTGCCGACATATTAAAGTTAACAAAAATAGGGTCTATTTGCTGAATGGTGGTAAGGAGCGAAATACCATTACTGCCAACCAAAGCACCAAGATCGGCTTCAGAGCTACCCACCATGCCACTGATTGGCGCTGTCACGCGGGTATATTCTAAATCAAGCTTGGTTTCTTCAAGTTCTGCTTGGGTTGCTGATAGTGATGCTTGCGCTTGCTCTTGAATCGAAATTGCATTGTCGTAGTCGAGCTGACTTGCTGCGTCTTGCTCATAGAGGGGTTTTAAACGGGTTACATCGCGCTTTGCTTTAGCCAGCGCCGCTTGGTCTTTTTGCAGCGCCGCTTTAACGCGATTAAGCTTAGCTCGGTAAGGTCTATCATCAATGGTGTAGAGTAAATCTCCCTCATTTACCCAGCTACCTTCAACAAATTCTACGCTTTGTACAAAGCCGGTGATCCTTGCGCGTACTTCAACATCCAGCGACGCATCTGTACGCGCCACGTAATTCCCATACAGCGGCACATCAAGCTGCTTAACCTCAGCGGTAACCACTTCTTCAACGATAACTTGAGGTTGCTCTTTAGAACAACCCAGCAGTGCCGCTAAGCACACGCACCCTATGACGTATTTGTTTAATAGCATACAACCTTCTCATTCCTTAAGCCTGTCTCTATCTTGCTATCTGTTGCAATACTACATAGATGAAGGATTCATTGTTATTTTTGACAATTAGAGCAGTACACAGTGCTTCTTTGCCCTAATCTAATTTCTTTTAATGGCTCTTTACACGTTACACATGGCTCACCTTTGCGACCATAAACTAGTAATTGTTGGGCAAAATAACCGGGCTTACCATCACTTTGAGCAAAATCTTTTAATGTTGTGCCGCCTTGCGTGATAGCCGCAGCAAGTGTTTCTTTAATAATAGGCACTAATTGCTGATAACGCTTTAAAGACACCTTGCCGGCTTCTCGTTTCGGGTGAATTCCGGCCTTAAATAACGATTCATTAGCGTAGATATTACCCACACCAACTACCACCGCGTTATCCATAATAAACTGTTTTATCGGTACTTTTTTATTTCTAGACTGTTCGTAAACACGCTTTGCAGCGAACTCATCGGTAAGTGGCTCCGGCCCGAGCTTGGTTAGCAAGGTATGACATTCGCCTGGTGCTTGCCATAAGCAGGCACCAAAGCGACGCGCGTCGTTGAGTCTTAGCGCTTTACCTGAGGCTAAAATAAATTCGATATGGTCGTGCTTTTTTAATGGCTCATCAGCACTCACAACTCGTAAGTTGCCCGACATTCCTAAGTGCAGAATAACACTACCCAGCTCACAACCGAGTAATAAATATTTTGCTCTACGCTCCACTGAAGTAACTTTAAGTCCTTGTAATTGATATACATCATCAGGCACAGGCCAACGCATACTGGCGTTATGAATATTTACTTTGGTCACTGTTTGGTTAAGCACATGCGGCGTTATTCCCAAACGGCTAACTTCAACTTCTGGTAATTCAGGCATCTGTGACTCTCTTAAAACGGGTATAACGGAAACAACTTAGCAGCATCAGCTTGTTCAAGCTCAAATACTCGTTGTAGCCGCTTATCTAATAAATAGTATTGCTGATCTATGTTGTACAACTGATACACCGCTGGCAACTGCTCACCGGCTAACCATACTGAAGCAACATAATCAGCCGATGTCTGTGAAATTTTACTAACAGGGAGACTGGCAATAGTCAGTTTTTGATGTTGCCAAAGTTCAACAAGTTGTTCGAGCTGCTGCTCATCGCCTTGCCATGTAGTTTCTTGCAGTGATTGGCTACGCCAAGAGGTGCCGATACGCTCGATTTTTAATTCTGGAAATGCCATTGCTAAAATGAAGCTTTGCTCTGGGAGTAATGCTTGTACTCCTTCTTCAACGGGCTGTGTATTGAGCTTTTTATGTAGGCCATTGAAGAAAAAAATCATCAATAGCATCGAAATAATCACCACATTATTCCATGCTTTTCGGCTCAAGCGCATCAGTATCTTCCTCAGTTTTCAATATCTTAAAGTGTAACCAAAAAGGACATTAATTGGCAGTTGTAATTGATCAACAAAATTTCATGTCTGTTATGTATCAATCTGTCGATACTTTGCTAAAATATCCGCCAAATTTAAAGGAGTTCCGTCAATGTCAATGTATGTAGTGGGTCATAAGATCCCTGATTCAGATTCAATTTGCGGTGCAATTGCGCTTGCTTACTTAAAAAACCAGATCAATGAACCTGCGATCCCGACGCGTTTAGGTGAAGTATCACCTGAAACACAATTTATCCTAGATAAATTCGGTTTCGAAGCACCTGAGCTAAAACTTAGCTACGCAGGCGAAGACGTTTATATCGTTGACCACACAGAAAAAACACAAGCACCTGATGACATCGATGAAGCGCGTGTTGTAGGTGTTGTTGATCACCACAAACTAGGCGACTTAACATCATCAACACCACTTGAGTGTTGGATCCGCCCAGTGGGTTGTTCAAACACTATCATCAAAATGATGTATGACTTCTACAACGTAGAGATTCCAAAAGATATCGCAGGCATCATGTTATGCGCTATCTTAAGCGACACTGTAATCTTTAAATCACCAACGTGTACAACAGCTGACATCAAGTGTGTTGAAGCACTTGCTGAAATCGCTGGCATCGAAGATTTCAAAGAGCTTGGCATGGAAATGTTCAAGGTTAAATCAGCAGTTGAAGGCACGCCTGCACGCGATTTAGTAATGCGTGATTTCAAAGACTTCAACATGAACGGTAAGCTAGTAGGTATTGGCCAGCTAGAAGTTATCGACCTTGCAGTATTTGATGAAATCAAAGCAGATCTTGAAGCTGATATCGCTAAGCTTAAAGAAGAAGGCGATCGCCACTCAGTATTACTCCTGTTAACTGATATCATGAAAGAAGGCTCAGAAATGCTAATTACGTCTGATGACGTATCTGTAATCGAAGCTGCTTATGATGTTAAATCAGAAGACGGTCGCGTTTGGTTAGATGGCGTATTAAGCCGTAAGAAGCAAGTAGTACCACCACTACAAGACGCTTTCGCAAAGATCTAATCTTACGAAATAGATACAAAAAAGCCGATGTTACATCGGCTTTTTTTGTGTCTAAAATTTTCGCGGTAGTTAGATTTGCGTTGCATTACGCTGACGTAACACTTCAAATAAACAAATACCGGTCGCAACTGACACATTTAAACTAGATACCGAACCAGCCATTGGGATTTTAACTAATAAATCACAATGCTCACGAGTTAAGCGGCGCATACCATCCCCTTCTGCACCCATAACAATCGCCATTGGCCCTGTTAGATTTGCATCGAATAACTCAGTATCTGTTTCACCTGCAGTGCCGACAACCCAAACACCTGCGTCTTTAATTTCGCGTAATGTGCGTGCCAGATTAGTGACTTGTACCAGTGGTACTGTTTCTGCCGCACCACATGCTACTTTACGCGCTGTGCCATTGAGTTTTGCTGATTTATCTTTAGGAACGATAATCGCGTGCACGCCTGCAGCATCAGCACTACGTAAACACGCCCCTAAGTTATGCGGATCAGTTATGCCATCAAGTACCAGTAAGAAAGGCGTTTCTTCACGGGCTATGATCTCATCAAGATCTTTTTCGTTATACATACGGGCTGCTTTTACATTGGCAATAATGCCTTGGTGCTGCTCACCGTCGGCTTTATTATCAAGCGCTTTACGCTGCATAAATTGTACAGAAATACCGAATTTACGTGCTTGGTCAATAACCGGGTTTAAACGTTTATCTTCACGTCCTTTTAAAGCATAAATTTCTAAAAAGCGCTCTGGCTCTTTTGCTAAAATTGCTTCAACTGAGTGAAAACCAAAAATTAATTCATTACTCACGTATTATTTGCTCCTCGGCCATTACGTTTACGGGCATTCTTACCCGGTCTTTTTGCCTTTTTGGTGGCTTTCTTCTTGCTCTTCTTGTTGCCGGCTTTTAAAGCATCGGCTTGTTTACCATTAGGTTTTTTACGCCCTTTAGAATGAGAAGACTTGCCACGTTTTTCGTTGTCTTTATCGCCTGACTTAGCCTCAAAACTGCCTGACTGCGGTTTTTTGCCAGGGATTTTACCGGCCTTAAGCTGGGCACGAACACTTGGTTTTGCAGGGGCACTACGACCACGACGACGCGCATAACGGTCTTGTTGCGCTTCACCTGCTAACACTAGGTTTATGCGTCGCTCATCAAGACTTACAGATGAAACCTGAACCGTGACTTTATCGCCTAAACGATAAACGGTATGTGTTTGTTCGCCAATCAAGCAATGCTTAGCTCCATCATAATGGAAATATTCATTACCTAAATTAGTTACATGGATCATACCGTCGATTTGTAAATCGTCTAAGCGTACAAATAAGCCAAAGTTAGTTACCGATGAGATCACCCCACCAAATTCGTCACCAACATGGTCTTGCATAAATTCACATTTAAGCCAATCTGCTACTTCGCGAGTCGCATCATCAGCACGGCGTTCAGTGGTTGAACATTGCTCACCTAAAATATCAACTTCGTCATCAGTGTAGGCATACTCACCCGATGTTTGCTGACCTTGTGCTTTAAGCACGGCTTTAATTGCACGGTGCACCACTAAATCAGGGTAACGACGAATTGGCGATGTAAAGTGGGCATAGGCTGGTAAAGCTAAACCAAAGTGGCCAATGTTATCTGGCTGATAAACCGCTTGCTTCATTGAACGGAGCAGCATGGTTTGAATAAGCTCAGCTTCTGGACGGTCGCCTAATTTAGCTAACACTTGGGTTATTTCTTTTGGTGTTGGCTCATCAGAAATCGCAGTTTCGATACCCAGCTCTGATAAAAAGTTTCTGAAGAAACCAAGCTTTTCAGCATCCGGCTCATCATGCACACGATAAAGCGCACTCGCCTCGTGCTTTTCTAATAATCGGGCTGCCGATACATTCGCTAAAATCATGCACTCTTCTATAAGTTTGTGTGCATCATTGCGAACCACTGGCACGATTGATTCAATCTTACGATGTGCGTTAAACACAAAGCGCGTTTCTAAGGTTTCAAACTCAATCGCACCACGTTCTTGGCGTGCTGCTTTTAGTGCCATATACATTTGCTGTAAGTCAGTTAAATGCGGCACCATCTCGGCATATTCTTCACGCAGCTTTTCATCGCCTTGTAAAATCGCATTCACTTTCGTGTAGGTAAAACGAGCGTGTGAATTCATCACCGCTTCGTAAAATTTATACCCAGACAACTTACCTGCTTCTGATACTGTCATCTCAGCAACCATACACAAGCGGTCAACTTTCGGGTTTAATGAGCATAGGCCATTCGATAACACTTTTGGCAGCATCGGAATAACTTGCTCAGGGAAGTACACTGAGTTACCACGCTCGATCGCTTCTTTATTCAGAGGCGTGTTCATTCCTACATAGTGCGACACATCGGCAATGGCCACCCATAAACGCCAACCACCTGAAGGCTTGCGCTCACAATAAACGGCATCATCAAAGTCACGGGCATCTTCACCGTCAATGGTCACCAGCGGTAAGTCACGTAAATCAACACGACCTTGCTTTGCTTGCTCATCAACAAACTCACCTAAATGAGCAACTTGCTTTTCAACCGCTTCTGGCCACACATGAGGAATATCGTGATTGCGTAGTGCAACTTCAATTTCCATACCCGGTGCTAAGTGCTCACCTAGTACCTCAGTGACTTTACCTACCGCATTCATATGTCGGCTAGGGTTTTGGGTAATTTGCACCTGCACCATTTGGTTGTGGCGCGCGCCATTTTCACTACCCGGTAGTACCATAATGTCTTGCGTTATGCGAGGGTCTTCAGCCACAACAACTGCAATACCATGCTCAACAAAATAGCGGCCAACTATCGGTGCACGTTCATTGGTTAAGACCTTAATGATACGTGCTTCGCATTTGCCGCTAGATCCTTTGCGATTGCCTTTAGCAAGCACAATGTCACCGTGCAACACCATATTCATTTGGTGCTTGGCGATAAACCAATCTTTACTCTCACCTTCAACTTCTAAAAAGCCGAATCCGTCACGATGACCAATGACCTTACCTTTAACCAAGCCAGATTCATCAATCAATGCGTAGCATTTAAACTTATTGAAATACAGTTGACCATCGCGCTCCATAGCACGTAAACGACGTTTGAACGCAATTTGACGCTCTGTATCATTAACATGTAATTCGTCACAAAGTTGTGTGAAGTTTGCTGGTTTGGCACGAGATTCTAAGTGAGTAAGTATAAACTCACGGCTAGGGACGGGGTTTTCGTACTTTTCTTGTTCTCGACTGAGATTTGGATCCTGTTTTGACATTCACTATCTTGTTAGTTGGTTATGTTGTTATTTTAACCCATAACCTAACAATGAGACAGGCAAAAGCTATGAAACTTTTAAGAAATTGATTAAACCTGTTTTCGCACTCAAATTGCTCAATAATTTAATAGCAAAATTAAGGACCTTATAACCACCCTTTTTGTCTTGCTATGCGAGCAGCATCTACTCGGTTTACCGCATTTAGTTTACTCATTGCTTCTGAAAGATAATTTCTAACCGTCCCTTCTGATAAAAACAATGTTTTTGCAATATCTTGAGTTTTTAAGCCATCAGCGGCTAATTTTAATGCTTTGCGTTCTTTATTAGTCAATGGATCAGTGTCAGATAATGCAAGTAAAGCAAGTTCGGGATCAATGACTCTTCGGCCTTGATTGACTGATTTTATTGCATTAATTAAATGCTCTGATGGCGCTTCCTTTAAAATAAAGGCGCGAACATCTGCTTTCATAGCACGTTTTATGTAACCTGCTTTTGAAAATGTAGTTATTATCATGGTTTTAATATCAGAATGACGCTTACTCAGTATTTCTACCAATTCGATGCCTGACATATTGGGCATTTCAATATCTGATAACACCATATCAATCTTATTTTGTTCAATAAATTTAAGTGCAGCTTTGCCATCCTCTGCTTGCCCAACGACATTAATAAATGGATCAAGTCCAACAAGCGCACTAATTGCTTCCCTAACCATTTGCTGATCTTCAACAATGAGTAAATTAATCATGATAAATTCGCTCGAAAATTCATAGTCAGGTTAAACCCTTTTTTATTTTCCACAATAAGCTCTCCGCCAAGTGCTTCAGTACGCTGCTTAATGCCATTAATGCCATTGCCACTTTTAAATGTGGTTACTATACCGTTATCCTTAATTGATATTAGTTCCTTACTAATATCAATTAAAACTTCATTCCCTTTACTATGCCTTAAAATATTAGTGCAAGCCTCAGTAACAATAAGCGATACGGTTTTTTGTGTTGCTGTCGATAAGTTTGTTAATTCATTGTTTACTATTACATTAAAGCCATTTTGTGTTAGCTCTTCTTGCAAAAACTCTAACTGTTTAGTGAGGTTAAACTGTTTCATATTTGTTACTGCTTTACGAATATCACTGAGTAAATCTCGGCTAATGGCCGCCACTTGCTTTATTTCACTCTGTGCTTGCTCAACGTTATCATTAACAATTAACTTTTCGGCTAGCTCTGCTTTTAGAGCAATCGACGATAGACTGTGGCCAGCTAAATCATGAAGGTCTCGTGCAATGCGCTCACGTTCAGCAATCATTGCCAACTGTTCTATTTGATATTGACTTTTTTGTTCACTTAACTGATGTATTCGTTCACGCCTCTCAGCACGTCCCATAAAATAAAGTGCAATGCTGATGATGAGTGCTGGCGCAATAAAATATGGATTATTCAAATCAAATAAATACACCGCGAGAAAAATACTCAAAGCAACAGCAACTAGCCCTAAAACGCCTTTTTTTTGTCTAAAGTTGAACCCAAAAAAATAGCAAGCAAAGCCAAATAAAGTTTGTGTTCCAAGAGTTAAATATGTACCAAAAGTTGCAATAATAACAATTATAGACACAGGAATGAGCGCGTCTTCACCTTTTGCATTAGCAGCTTTAACATAGTAAAAAATAAAAGTTATATATATCATAACTATAATAAAAATATCTAAAGCTGCGAATTGCTCAAAACTTAGAATCAACGGTAAAAAATAAAAACTTGAAAAAACAAGTGGCCCCCAGACCCAGTAAGGCTTTTTTTCAATTGCTAAGCTTTGTCTAAAACTGTCACTTTTCATTTATGCTCAATCCCATTTTTTGGCTTTTTTTAATTTTATCTAAACTTGGGCAGCATATGGCTGCCCACGATTAGTTACTGCTTATTGTTATTTATCAAAATCTTAGGCCATGTATAGTTTGGTGCAAGGTCAAGCGATGTTTGCCAATCTTGCACTGCTTTTTGCACATCATTTAGTGCTAGATATGTTAACCCACGCCAGACATATGCTTCCGCCTGCCCCCATTTATAACCATCATTATTATCATTTTGATAGTGAATAAGAGACGCATTCAATGAGCTTAGCGCTTGCTGTTTACTGCCACCAAACATGCTAGGTGTGTTTAAAGCAATTATACCTTTAACTAGATGAGCACGAGGATTACTTTTGTCAATTTGCACCGCATTATTTAACGCATTGTTCGATTTAATGCCGTAGTAAAAACCTGTAATAGGTTTAATAGAAATACGATAACCATACACTTGAGCAAGCAATGCGTTTGCCTCACTTTTATCTGCGTCAAGTTTATCGTCTAAAAGCGCTGCTTGTGCAATATCAAGTAAGGCAAGCGCTTTTTCAGTTTCACCCATGATATTATGTGCAATAGCAAGGCGATAATTCACAAGCGCTGCATCATACCCTGCTGCATTTTTTGCTATTTCGGTAAGTTCTGACAAGTTATGCTGTTGAGATGCAAGTTCAATACTATCTATAGTACTTTGTTCAGCAAATACGTAATTTGTGTTAAATATAATTGCCGCAGCGAATAACGCGTAAATATTTTTAGTAATTAGATTCATAGCTATACCCTTTATATTAATGAATGACAAACCGACATGTATCGGTACAGGTATAGTGTTACTTAGAAAAGAATGAGTTTTTAACGACATTTGTAAGCAATACATCATGACAATTGTCATAAAAAAGCGATGAAACTTTTAAGAAATTAATTAATTCTGCCAAAAATGAAGCGTTGATATTCTTTGCAACAAACACTCTGTGTTAATATTTTCGGAAAATAACAACAAGCTAACATAATTATATGGATATTAACTTAACCCATTACCTCGCAACGATGGCCTATAACAGCGCCTATATTGGTCTATTCATTGCGATCATAGCCGTTGCAAAACTGTCGTATAACTTAGCAACCCCTTATAACACCACCAGCCAGTTAACCGATAATGCCAACAGTGCCTTAGGTTTATCTATTGGTGGCTATTTAGGGGCAATTACCATTATTTATGGCTTTGTTTTAGCTGGGCCTAGTCAAGGTTTGCTAAGCGATTTGATGAATGTATCTCTGTACAGTGTATTAGGTATGGTACTGCTAACCTGCTCACGTATTTTGAATGACAAGTTACTGCTGCGTTTGTTCTGTAACCAAGAGCAATTAATTAACCAACAAAACGAGGCCGTAGGCTTAGTACAAGCGGCAAACTATATGGCTGCTGCGCTGATCATTGGTGGTGCATTAACCGGCGAAGGCAGCTGGTTATCGGCCATAGTGTTTTATTTTTTAGGGCAACTAATGCTGATCATTTTTGCCAAAGGCTATGATCACCTCACTGCTTTTAATCTTCACGAACAGCTCGAAAAAGGTAACAAAGCCGTAGCGCTTAGCTTTTCTGGCACCATGTTGGCGCTAGCTATTATCTTGTGTCATGCGCTCATTGGTGGCTTTCATAGCTGGCAACAAAGCTTAAGCTTATTCTTTATTGACGCATTATTTGGCTTTTTAATTTTACCAATTGTACGTTACCTCGTTGATAAAATTATCTTTAGTAAAATTTCACTCGACCAAGCAATGCACGACAAAAACACCGCCGTTGCGGTTATTGAAAGCAGCATTGCAATCTGTGTTGCTGTTATCATCACTATCGCTATTTAAGCTTATTTATGGAGTAATGGATGAACATCTATAAGCTTTTTATTATTGCCGCTATCACATTTGTTGTTTGCTTAGTGATACGTGTAGATCTACAAGCGCCACTTATTAGTGGCCAATATGGCAACTTTAAAGACTACGACGGACAAGACAAACCTTACCTATTTACAGTGCCAGAAGATGGCCAAATGATGCGCTTGGAAATTAAAGGCAGACTGCCTTTAAACTCATGGAAAGCCATTGATATCGAAATTTTTGACCCTGATGGTAACTACTTATTTAGTTACTCTGATGAACTTTGGGCAGAAACCGGACACGATTCAGATGGTAAATGGACTGAGTACCGTGATTATACTCATCACGATGTCCACTTCCCTAAGAAGGGGCAATATAGCGCCTACGTCAGTAGTACGTTTGGCCCAAATAAGCGTGCCGAACATTTTAGTTATACGTTTCGTATTATTCCAATCAAAGGTAACAGTAATTTCATGCTACCGCTGTTATGGATTTCTGGTTTCATCGGCGGTGTAGCGCTATTTGTAATGCTGCATCGTTTAGAAGCTGAGCGTGAAGGCTCTGATATTACTTATAAACCAATTAATAAGTTAAACCCAGAAGCTATAAAAGCAATGGAATCGCGCATCTCAGTTTGGCCTATTGTGTTACTGTTTTTAGCACCCGTGCTCTTCTTTTCCTTCTTGGCATATAGCAAAGGTGACAAAGAGCAAGATTGGCAAGTTTACTCCTATCACCACCTCACGATAAGCGTTGATAAACAATTGCGTGAGCAAAGTATTGGTAGTGCAGGTTTCCGTTCACGAGGCGGCCCAGGTGGTAAATAAATCAATTCGCGAAAGCCACATTTTACTGTTTAGCATTTTTGTTGCAGGCCTTTGCTCTATTATTTATGAGCTGCTGATCGCAACTACCGGTGCCTACTTTTTGGGTGATAGCATCACCCAATTTTCCCTGACGATTGGCGTCTATATGGCGGCAATGGGGGTTGGCTCTTATTTTTCGCGTTTTGTGCCTGATAAGCCATTGCTGGTGTATTTTATTGGCTTTGAGTTAGCGCTTGCGCTACTTGGTGGTTTGAGTGTGCCCTTGCTGTATTTCTGTTATGCGTTTGGTTTACCGCTGCAAGCAATTAGTATTTTACTCACCACGCTAATAGGGATTTTGATTGGTTTAGAAATTCCGCTGTTAAGTCGCCTAATGGAAAAACATTATGCGCTAAAAGCAAACCTCGCCAATGTGTTATCTATTGACTACTTTGGCGCCCTGCTTGCGACTTTACTGTTTCCTTTTCTATTTTTACCTTGGCTTGGGGTTTTTAAAACAGCCTTAAGCTTTGGCTTAATGAATCTAAGTATTGCGCTGTTATTGCTGTGGTACTTTATCGACCATATCAGCGCAAATCGTCGAAAAGTGCTTAGGCTCACTTTAGTTTTAGTCTGCTCAGTATTAGTGCTTTGCTTATTTGCGAGTAAACAGCTTACCCATCTTTGGCAAAGCCAAATCTACGATGACCGTGTTGTACACTCAGAGCAAACGCCCTATCAGCAAATTGTACTCACTCGCCATAAAGATGATATTAGACTTTATTTAAACGGTGGCTTACAGTTTTCATCGATTGATGAGTATCGCTATCACGAAGCGCTTATTCATCCCGCTATGGTGCGCCATGGCAATGCAAAACGTATTTTAATTTTAGGTGGTGGCGATGGCTTAGCAGCCAGAGAGCTTTTGAAGTACCCGCAAATAGAGTCTATTACCCTAGTTGATTTAGACCCAGCAGTAGCTAGGCTTGCGCAAACTAATCACAACCTGACAACTCTTAACAAGCACTCACTCAGTGACCCTAAAGTGACGGTTATTCATCAAGATGCTTATGTGTTTATTGAGCAAAGCGAACAGCTGTTCGATATTATTTTTATTGATTTACCTGATCCAAAAGCAATCAATTTAGCACGGCTTTACAGTCAGCAGTTTTATCAACTAGTAAAAACACGATTACCAAATAACGGTATTGTAGTGACCCAGGCCACCAGCCCATTTTTTGCGAAACACGCATTTTGGTCTATCAATAATACGCTCAGTGCAGCAGGCTTTGCGCACACCTTGCCTTACCATTTGAATGTGCCCTCTTTTGGCGAATGGGGATTTGTTATGGCTTGCAACTTGATGTGTAGTAACCAACAAGTATTACCGGTTAAAACCCGCTTTTACCGCCCAGAAAATGACGCACAATTGTTCATTTTTACCCCGGATATTAGCGCTAACAATGAAAAAGTATCGACGCTTGATGAGCCTAATGTGCTGCACTATTACTTGCAGGGATGGAAATATTGGAACTAAACGAATGGATTAGCCCATTTGGGGAGTTTACAAAGTAAAGGATTACCGTTACAAAGAGAGTTAATAACAACAATAACAAGGTTTGTAATGCAGGCGCACAAACAGAGCCTAATATACTTACATATTGCAGTACTCCTATTTGGGGGGACTGCATTATTCGCTAAACTAGTCAGCCTAAGTGCATTAGATATTACCGTTTACCGAACAGCAATTGCTGGCTGTGCCTTACTGATCTTACTTACAATTCAACACAAAGCGATTAAGCTTCACTCGCGTCGCGACTACCTTATAGCCTTGTTACTTGGCGTCACTGTTGGAATACATTGGCTCACCTATTTCGCAGGTATGCAGTTAGCAGGTATTGCTGTCGGTATGATTGCCTTTTTTACTTACCCTGTTATCACGGTGTTTTTAGAGCCTTTTTTTCATGGCAGCAAACCACAGCTCAAAGATATTTTTAGCGCCTTGGTGGTGATGCTTGGTATTTATTTACTTATTCCTGATGCCAGCTTAGGCAATGATGTCACCCTCGGTATTGCTATTGGTATTTTGTCTGCGTTCTTTTTTGCGTTTCGAAATATCGTTCATAAGCGTTACTTTAGCCAATATAGCGGCCCACAAACCATGCTTTACCAAACTTGGATCGCCTGCATTATGCTGTGTGCCTTTGTCGAGGTACCGCCATTACAAGTTGATACAATAAATTGGCTGCTATTAATTACTGTAGGGGTTATTTTTACAGCAGCACCGCATTCACTGTTTGCAGCAAGCCTAAAAAACTTATCAGCTTCAACCGCTGGTTTAATATCGTGTTTGCAGCCTTTATACGGTACGTTTTTCGCTTTTTTAATTTTGCATGAGCAACCTTCAATTAGCACTCTTATTGGTGGCGCACTAGTTATTAGCGCCGCTTTTTATGAAACATGGTCAGTGACTCGTAGGTATAAGCAATGATGAAAGTATTCGCTCACAGAGGTGCCAGTGGTACCTACCCAGAAAATACTCAAAGCGCCATTATCGCCGCTGTTGATTTAGCAGTAGATGGCATCGAAATTGATGTGCAAAGCTGCCTTGATGATTACATGATTATTCACGACACTTGGCTTGATCGTACAACTTCAGGTCGCGGTAAAGTAAACGCCTGCTCAAAAGAGCAAATTCAACAATACGATGCAGGCAATGGCGAATGCGTGCCCACTTTACAACAGGCAATCGATTGGGTTGGTAATAAAACTTTACTTAATTTAGAGCTTAAACATACTTTTTCGTTAGACAAGTTTGTAGAGCTTATTGAGTCAAATGTCAGTGCAGGGAAAATATCTCGGGATAACCTGTTAGTCTCTTCATTTGATCACCACCAACTGATGTGGCTAAAGCAAAAACTGCCGTGGGTAAAGATTGGTGCACTCACCGCTTCTATCCCAATTAATTACAGCGAGTTTGCGCAAAAACTGCATGCCTATAGCATTCATGTAGATAAAAACTTTATAAACCATGAGTTTGTTGCTGACGCAAAACAACGCGGCCTTCAAGTTTATGCTTACACGGTCGATAAAGTGGAAGATATCGAATTAATGCTAGAGTATGGCGTAGATGGTATTTTTACTAATTTTCCGTGTCATACACAAATGACACTGCAGTCACTGTAACTCAACAAAACTAAGCTATACTGTTGAATTATGTGACATTGAATAATAAAAAATTACGCCAAAATGAATCAACACAACACCTTAATGAGTAGCTATATGCGCATTTATAATTTTATCGAACAAACTTTCTTTTACACTCTTACACGTAAGATTGTCGGTAATTTAGGTTTTGTGTTTGCGTTTCAGGCCATTACTTTGATCTGGCTTTATAGCAGCCTGTCAGAGCAACAAGCTGGCATGGGACTATTTTGGTTAATGACCTTTGTTATCATCGCGAGCTTTATTTTTACTATTTTCTACATGCGCTTTTTAATTGTGCGCCCAGTGCAAGCAATGCGCGATACACTTGAGCAAATCAACCGTCATGATGCAGATTTATCTGCCAAGTTACCGCATTTTACCTACGATGAATTTCGTGATTTAAGTGAGCAGTACAATACCTTTACAGTTCATTTAGCAAATCTATTAGCCACCACATACCAAAGTGCACAAGCCAGTGCAGATAGTAGTTCAAAGATGACTCATTCAATGCAGCAAACCGCAGAAATGAGCCACCAGCAAATCAAGTTTAGCCAAACCATTACTGATTCGAGTAACCAAATAACTTCAAGCCTTGAGAATATCTCAGCGAACACTGATAGCGTGCACCATGTTAACAGTGAGCACTTAAACTTTGTAAAACACTCAGCCACTGAGTTATCAGCATTAGTTAAAAAGGTTGCGATGATCAGCCAAATTTTAGGTAACTTTTCTGCAACTGTGTCTGGCCTAAAAGAAAACAGCGAGAATATTCGCGCCATTTTAAAAATGGTTGAAGAGTTTTCTGACCAAACCAATTTACTTGCACTGAATGCTGCAATTGAAGCGGCACGTGCCGGTGAAGCTGGCCGAGGCTTTGCTGTGGTTGCCGATGAAGTTAGATCACTATCGGTTAAAGTAAACGACGCAACCCGCCAAATAACTGATTTTATTAATCAAATGAATAGTCTTGTTAGCGAAACCAATAAAGAATCTGAGCAACTAATTAGCCACTCGAGTGAAGCTGAAACAGCGATTAGCAATACCTCTACAGGCTTTAGTAATATGCTTAGCGAATTTGAGCAAAACCAACAACAACTACAGCAGATTGTTAGTGCGGTGCATTTACTTGAGCAAACCCAAACCCACACTCATCAAACTGTTGAGCAAATAGTTGCTCTGGGTGAGCAAGCAAAACAGCAGATTGATGAATCACTCGCTGACTGCCAACAATCACACAAACTGAGCCAACAAACCCAAGAGCAGTTAAAACGTTTTGTGTAATCGGCTTTTAACTGCTGCTCTGAGTCAAACTATGTTAAAGTAGCCGCTTCTTGGCTACTTTTTTATTGACCGTGACAACACCCGCTATTGATTATGAACAACTCGCACTGCAAATAAAGCAATGGGGTAAAGACCTTGGCTTTGCAGAAGTCGGGATCACTGATATTGACCTAACGAAACATGAAGCGCAGCTACAGCGCTGGTTAGATTTAGGCTATCACGGTGAGATGGAATACATGGCAGCCCATGGAATGAAGCGAGCGCGCCCCGCAGAGCTGGTACCTGGCACGCAGCGAGTCATATCAGTAAAAATGAACTACCTACCGCCTGATGCAAGCTTTGCTAAGAACCTCAAGCAAACTGATAAAGCGTACATCAGTCGCTATGCATTAGGTCGTGACTATCATAAATTAATTCGCAACCGCCTAAAAAAATTAGGCCAACAAATAGAGCAGCATATAGGCCAGCTAGGTTTTCGTCCTTTTGTTGATTCAGCCCCCGTGCTTGAAAGACAATTAGCCGAAAAAGCAGGCTTGGGTTGGCGTGGAAAACATAGTTTATTAATCAATAAAGAAGCGGGCTCTTGGTTTTTCTTAGGTGAACTGTTTGTTGATATCCCCCTGCCTATTGATGAAGAAAATAGCTTTGAAGGCTGTGGTAAATGCGTTGCCTGTATGACGCTGTGCCCAACCGGTGCGATTGTCGAGCCTTATGTAGTTGATGCCCGTAAATGTATCTCTTACCTTACGATTGAACTGCAAGGCGCGATTCCAGAAGAGTATCGCCCACTGTTAGGTAATCGCGTTTATGGCTGTGATGACTGCCAATTAGTTTGCCCATGGAATCGTTATGGTCAGTTAACCGATGAAGCTGACTTTCATCCAAGAAAACAACTTAAAGATCAAGACTTACTGACCTTATTTGCTTGGGATGAGGCAACCTTTCTAAAAAATACTGAAGGCAGCCCTATACGCCGTATTGGTCACGAGCGCTGGTTAAGGAACCTCGCTGTCGGATTAGGTAACGCTGATTACAACGAGCAAATAATTGAGGCTTTAGAGCAAAGGTTAACAACCGCTAGCGCTTTGGTCGCTGAGCATATTGAATGGGCGCTTGATCAGCAAAAAAATAAGCGCCAGTTAAAGCTTCGTAAAACTGCGCGCTTAATTCGCATTGTTGAAAAAGGGCTGCCCAGAGATGCTTGATAGCTTAAATCAAGACAATTTGAGCCAGCGCCACTATTTGGTGGCACTGACACAGATTGCACGGCCTGCTGCTAGCAAGTGCGCAGTTCTACTGGGGTTAGCTGCGCACTAAAAGCTTTTTTGTTCAGCAATAAACAGGAAAAAGGCAAGACGCGACCCCACAACGGACTAACACAGATTCGAATTGCAGAATCTGCTAGTACCAAGAGTCCTGTGCTATAGGGGGGTACGCACTATAAAACAATTTTTATATTTGTTCTTTCCAATCACGATTAGAGTCAAGAATTTTAACATTCCCCTCACTTGAAACAAATATTGGCCCATTTCCTACTAAACAATCCAATGGATCTCCTGTGTGCATAAACTCTGCTGAGTTATAGAAAAAGAGCCACCCATCCTCAAGTTGAATTGTGTCGTCCGTAATAACCACTAAATGACATTCTGCTTTCTCTGAAAGCTTTTGAAGTTCACAGTTCAATATTTTATATGCTGATTCTAAATTCATTTATTAGTTAGTCCTTAATAACCTAAAACTATCGTATCCTGCTAAATCCGCAGCTTTTCCTGATTGTCCGTCAAGATACCTTATATTTCCTTTTTGATTTACAACATTAAAAACATGACCAACTCTATTCCCACGAGATCCAAAAACTATACCTCTTGAACCATGCCCCGCGTTACCCATTATAGTTGAAATTTGACTTACACTAATTGGTGAGGAAAAAGATCTACCATAATGTCTCTGGAGCACTTTAATTGAGAATGGCCCACCTCCAAGAGCTGACGCAGGATTTCCTGATAAAGTAGCATCAGTGGCAACAACACAGTTTGCACAATTCTGATTTCCTTTTAGAGGGTTTACATTTTTAATACTTCCCGCATTCGCATTTACACGCATTACAGGTATCATTGCTGTACCTACAGCAGTAATTTTTCTAAAGTCATTAGCAACACCTTGGGCAATATCATTATCTACATCTACCCATTGGTCCATCCTGCCTAGCGAGCCTGAATCTTGATGAAGAAAACGCTCAGTCCAGTCAGCAATGCCATTGACCATATCTGGAATCAAATTACCGACCGCTGCTGTGGCTCCATTACCAATAGTTGAGGCTGTATCAGAGTAAATTTGACTAAGTTGGTCGCTACTCAATCCTCCACTGGTACTATTATTACCTTTTGCAGTTGTCGATGGTGAACCAATATCTGCGGTTTCTACTGATGACGATTGACTTGAACTTTGCTGCTGCGCTCCATTACTTGAGTTAGAAGAATTATATGTATTTCCACTTCGCTTATTTTGTTTTCTGAATAGATCTTCAATTGGCTTATCCCAACAGCTAAGTGGACCACCACAATCAGGACGAATGCCTGACACGTCAATGGACTCATACCCTGTCGGGTCAGTACCACTGAGCGGATTATTCATTATGTACGAATAAGGGTTAATACTCTGACTATTCGTTGGGCTTTGAATAACGGGGTCTACAGACATAAAACGCCCAAGGTTATAATCGTACACCCGACCGTTCATATGGATTAACTCTACATCATCCAAGTGCTCATGGTCGGTAAAGCCGCGTCGCGTTTTAGCTTTATCTAAGTCATTTAGTTTTGAATTACCGTATGGCATTAAACTACCGCTTGCCAAACGAGGTTTACCGAATGGGTCAAAATTACGCTGGGCCGTTACATAACCATTTTTATCTGTAAATATACGGGCACTACCCAAGCGGTCTTTATGTGTATAACGGATTGTGGCGCTTTCATTAGTTGTTTGGCTTATAACTGCAATGTCGTCGACATAAGCACGCCATGTAGTTTTACTGCCGTTGACTTCTTCTTCATACAATTTGTCACTGTAGAAGGTGGTTACGCTGCCATTCACTTGCTTAAAACGCATATGTTGCGGGCCATAAGTGAAATCAAGCGTTTTACCCGCTTTTTTGATTTGCGTAGGCTTGTCCATTGCATTATAAATTGCACTGGTTAAACCATCACCGCTCGTCATGTTACCACGAGCATCATAACCAATTGATTTCCAGCCATTACGATAAACACGTTTAACTGCATTTGGTCCACCTGTTGAGCCATTAATGTAGTCATATTGCGTAGCGTAATCTGATTTTGATAATAAGTTACCTATCGCATCATAACTGTAACTAGTAACTTCATAGCCATCCACCAAATTGCGCTCTAGGCGATGCAAGTTATCGTACTCATAGGTTTCGATAAATTGATGTTGGTCAATCCCTACATTTCCTGTGGTGACATCCACTTGGGTTAAGTTACCAAAGCCATCGTAACCTTGATAATTGATATTCATCAGGCTATTACTGCCTTTAGCAACCGCTTTCAACAACATTTGCCCATTTCGGCTACTGAATGTAGACGTTTCTGACGTACCATTACCTAAATCAGCCGCCGTGATGTTGCCAAACACATCTTGGTCAGTCACTGTTTTGTAGATATACCCACTTGCCGTATTTTTAACACTTTGCAGGTAGCCACTGTTTGTATAGTCGTAGCTTAGCGTTAAATTATTTGGATAGCGTAACCCTTTAACTCGCCCGTAGTTGGCATCATAAAACGTGGTTGTTTTATACGTTTTACCACTGCCGGTAAGGGTTTGTGTTGCTGGTCTACCAAGGCTGTCAAAGCTGAATGATTTTGTAACGCCATTACCTGTCGCTTGGTTTAACTGCCCAAGGCCATAGCTTGCACCGTCGTAGGTATAATTTAAGGTATTTTCACCGGTTGCTGTTCGACGTGTTACACGACCAAGTACATCTGTTATAAAGGTAAGTGTTTTGCTGTCAACCCGCGCCTCTTTTTGCAGCTCACCAAAGCCATTGTAGTCAAAATTGGTCACACCTTGGTTAGGATCATTAACGTGGGTTTTACGCCCTAGCGCATTGTACTTAGCAATGATTTTATTGCTATTTGCATCTTGAATAACAACAGGAAGGCCCTGTGCATTATAGCTGTAACGTGTAACGCCATTATTCGCGTCTACCGTTTCCATTAACTGCTTAAGGCTATTGTAAGTACGTGACATATCAATCGTCTTACCTTCACAATCTTCAGATGCGGTTATATCCGTTTTCAATCCAGCATATGCATAAGTCGTGGTCATATCACCACATTGTTGATTCGTCACTTTTTCAGTTAAACGACCAAGAATATCGTAACCTGTATAGCTTACGCCATATGCAGTATTACCTTCTTTGTAAGGTATTGATTCGAACGTTTTATAACCTAAAGTATTGTACGTTACATCGGTAAACACCCAGTCACCATTAAAGTCCTCCACTGCGGTGCGCAATACACGGCCTAACTTATCTTGATAGACTTTTTGTGTTGGCATACCCGCACTGACTTTAACCATTTGCATAACCGCATGATTAGGGGCGTGCTCATCGGGTAATTGCACCGCAGTGTACACTCTGGGGTGACCATCGGTTTTGCTGCTGTAAGGCCTGTTGTAATCGTCATAGGTATAATCAGTCGTTAAATACGATGAGCCACTTAGTTGTTGGCGCGTTTTTGTCACTTGACCTGTTGCTGGATTAACATGGGTGTAAGATAAATGGTTTTTGGCATTTTTTAGCTCATACGGGAAATAACCATCAACTGCAATTGTATTGCCGTTTTTTGAATAAGCCGTTTTAGTTGTTCTAGTTTGATTTACCCACGAACCACTACTATTGCGCACTTTTGCTGTCACGCTAACCTGTGTTGGCAACCCATAGTTATTGTAAGTTATTGCCGTTGAACTGCCCTTTCCAGACGTTGAAGAACCATGCAAACCACTAACCGTTATATTTCTCGGCTTTCTGTTTGCATGATAATTTGTAAGGTCAGTAACTACTTTTGTGGTTGGATCTAACTCTGTTGTTGTCGTAATTGGGTCTTGCGAATTACGGTTCGTCAGCGCATGTTTAGTCACCGTTTTTGCAGTTAGCTTATCAATGAACCATGTACTCTCATCGTAATCGTAACTCATCGCTTCAGTTGTTTTGTTAACACCCCAACTGTCTGTAATTTGCGTGACTTTCTCTTTTACATTGCCATATTTATCAACGCTATTAACTGTAACAGTTTGAGTAGACACGTTCGTTTTAGAATAAGAGTTACTACTATTCTCGCTTGTAGAAGGAAGTCTAGTTACTATTTTTGTTGTTTTAGGGTACACGCTATAGACCCCAGCAACTGAATGGTGAGGATTATCTTGCCATTCAATTTCTTTAAAGCTAAGTGCATCCACTTCAGTTGCTGCTGAACCTAATAAATCATAAGCACCAAAGTCGTCACTCGCAAAAGTGGCTTGGCGTGTTAATTTGCCCTGATAAGGAAAAACCTGTTCAAAATCCGATTGCGTGACAATACCTTTGGTGACATCTTCTTCAATAATGGACTTAAAGCCCATAAAGCCACGGCCTTGAGTTTGATAAACTCCATCAATGTAATGGTAATTAAAGAGTTTTTCACTACCAATCCCATCTTGACAGAGAGCCTGACTAACCACGAGTTGAGAAGATCCTAATTTTCGCATTGTTTTATCTGATAGCGGCGAATTATTTACTGTATAAATACCATCAAAAGTATTAGCGTCAAGCCCTAATTGCTGATACTTAAACTCTACTTTTTTATCAAAAATATCAGAAACTTTTTTAATTACACGGTTATTACCTTCTTTAGAAATATAAGCGTAAATTCCAACTTTAGGGGCATTGTCTGGGTAACAATAAATTTGCCCTGAACTTCTAGGTCTAGAGCTAGGTCTACATTGCAACTGGCCTACATACTCTTTAAAACCAAATGTAGTTACTACGTCTTGCCTACCATCACTATTTAGGTCTACTAGATTTGTAGTTGCTAACCCTCCCAACACTGTTTCAGGTAGACCAACATCATCAAATTCATTTGTATTAGGGTTAAACCTAAGCACTTTCCAAGACCAGATATTATATGGATAAAATACTTCATTAAAATCGAACCCTGCATCTTCATCTGCAATGATGCAGTCCATATTTTTCTGTAAGTCCCAACAGTCATAACGATATTTGAGGTTATTAGGCACTAAAAGGTCAAAACGACCATCTTGATCATAATCAAATACATTAATAAAACCATTTAAAAAACCAGGATCTACTGCTGAAAGAGTTCGTTCAATTAATTTGGTATCAATCTCGCTCCCAAAGTTGCCGGCGCCATGGTTGATATGGAGATACCATTTCAATTGCCCGCTATTTGACTCCTTCAAAGTCATGATATCCAGTAATCCATCTGCATTGCTATCTAGCCAAATACTCACTTTTCCAGTTCGAATCGCAGTAACGCTCTCAGGATTGATGTTTAAGTTATGCTGTTTAGTGATTAAACCACTCTCTGTATATTCAAGTTCAATCCACATAGCCAATGCTCGATGATATAAATCTGGAGTTCCATCCCCATTAATATCAGAGATAGCAATCGCTGATTTTAGTGACATATCGAGAGCAGTATCACTAAAGTCAAAATTTGGAAAATTTGCTTTAAGTGTAAACCCTTCATCTGGTAAGCCCTTAGAGTCTGTATTACGCTGATAGAAAGAGTAACTATTGGTCGCTGGTAAATAAATTAATAAATCTGAAAAACCATCATTATTGATATCTTTCGAGAAACTTTGACAAGGTGGAATTCTAGGCGAATAAACAGGTTTATTATCACTCCCCTGCGTAACTAAGCAACTAGCACTAATATCAGTACTTAATAACAAGTTATAACTACCATTTTCAGCATTAAATTCTGCTATTGAAATATTTTTGTCACTATCTAAATATACAAAATCCGATACTCCATTTTGGTTGTAATCAATATAACCTGACACCACATGATCATGAATGTTACGATCATACGGTTTATAGATATTTGGTAAATCAGAGATGTCGAATGTATATGCACTACCTGAAAGTTGTTGGATTTTTTCAAACATCCTAATATCTGATATCCCATCTCCTGTATAATCATAACTAGTATCATAAAATGAATTCGTACTTAACCTTAGATCCGTTTCATCAAAATTTACATGAGCATAGGGATGCTTGCTTGAACTTTCAAAACCCAAATTAACATCATCCCAAGTAAATACAGTTTGGGCTAGCTCTGAATCCATACCACAGTCAAAGGTTTTGCAAAGAGTTATTTTTTTTAATTGGTTATCAATATAATTGTTCTGATAAACTCGATGAAATTCTGGTAAATACAACGAAATAGAACTAAGCCGTTTGGTAATTGTGAACTTACCACCCCATTGATAGCCTGAGTAAGCTTCAGATAAATTATCATAAAGAAAAGATATACGCCTATTACCCCGCGAAGTCATATTTACTCCTGTATAGTAAATATCAGTCAATAACTTCTCACCCACCCCAAACTGCTCATACTCGTAATGAATGTAGTTCTTAGTAGTTGCATCATGTTGATATTGGATTAACCATGAATAAGCCGCTGTTTTTCCACCGTGCACTAACCGTGATTTAGCCTCCTTTCCAAAGTAACCAACGCGGCCATTTTTATACTCCACTTTAAACCATGTTGAACTGCCGTTTAATGAGCCATTTTGTGTCACACGAACAAAGCTATCTATTTCAGTGCGATACTGTGTGCCTGAATTACCATATGAACCCGTCGTTGCTATAAGTTTTTGACCATCAAGGCATAAACGGTCATTGCTATTGTATTGTGGGTTTTGGGTAAAGCCATCTTGTGCAAAAGTGGCAGCACAACGAGTAATGCTTGAACCCGCAGACAATGACCAACCAATACCGGCAATACCATTGCCACTTCTTGAAGAATAATTTAACGATACATTAGGCTGCATATCGGCACGGCCTGGCGGGAGTTCAATTGGAATGTGATACGTCGCTGCTCCACCACTCACTCCTGCTTGCCCTTTAATTGTGCCTATATTATCAACTATTGGTTCACTGGCTTCATTAAACCCAGCTTGATTTGTAGGGGTGCTTGTTGTTACAGAGGCATAGCCTTGCGAGCTACTAGTAACGCTATAATCTTTATAAGCGATATCACTATCCAACCAACCTGATTTAGTCGCTTTAGCACACACACGTTTGCTTGAAGATAAAGTAAACGACCCCGCCAAAGCATTAAAACCAGTTGTACCACACGCACTCCCTTTATTAACCAGCTTATAAATAATCGAAGCCGTTTGCGATGAACTAATACTGATGGGTGTACTCACCGTCACAGCCTGTGAACTCGGTGAAATAGTTGGCTTATTAAGCTTATTTTGTGACGAAATACTTATAAGTGGCCCTGTTAAATACTGACTGCTTTTATACGTATACGGTGTAGTTAAAGTGTACTCGCTCACAGCCTTTATTCGAAAACGATATGTTTGCGCCCCAGTAAATGAAAAATAATACGTTCGGTAAGCACTGCTTAATGAGGTCGTAACGCGACGATACGGGCCACTATTTTCAGATACCTCAATTTCAAAATGAGTCATTCTATCATTATTACAATTCGAACAGGGTAGAGGCTGTGGATAGATGAAGTTATTAGTCTGATTTATTTGGGTTTTAACACTACTGTAATAGGGTAAGGGACCACCGCTATTACTGCCCCAAACCCAAAAAATACTGATCCCTTGATTTTCAATTGAATAACTGAAATTTGAGGGTGTTTGAGGAGCAGGAAATATTTCTACCGACCCACCAACTATCGCCGTTGCAGTCTCATGTATAAAAAAAATAAAGAAAAGAAGTAGATAAGTTAATTTTTTGCAGTAAGCATCCATTCTGTATATTCCATGTTAGTACAAACCCTTGTTTAGTTAAATTAATGTAAACAAGAAAAAATAACAATGGAAATTTAATAAAATTTAATTTGAAAAATAGCAGTAAAATAAAACAAGTACTTCGAGCTCTTAAAGGTAAAAATCAACGTTGTGTTATTGTTTAACTTTCAGAGCCCGTTTTTGAGAAACCACCTGTAGAAATGATCTGTTCAGTGTTTAATCTTTTAACTGAGCAACCTCGAAATAAGTAGTGCTACTGCTTTAATAATTGCGATAAATCATTTTCAATCTCTTTGAATGCCGCTTTTACTCCCTGAACTGACTCTTCACGTGCAACAGAGTTTTGAATGGTTTCGTCGACCTTTTGATAGATAAAAACCTCTTGGTCCTCATCTAAGCCCATGGTTGGTATACGTCGTTCTAAGTCTTCTTGAAGCTGCTTAAATACAGCCTCGTTATTTACACGATTTTCATTTAGAAGTTCGATGAGTCCCGAAAACTTGCTGTGAACTTTACCTACAGCATCATTAAGTTGTTGCTGTTGTCTGAGCAATTCTTTTTTTGTGATGATCGCTTTAAGCTGCTGCTCTGTAACACTGACTAAAAAGCAAATATGATCCCGAATTCGACCATGCTTATCAGGGTCTTGGTCTGGCATATTTAAGATTAGTAAGCTAATCATTTCGTAATTGACTAAAATTCGATTCGAAAATTCATGGAGTCGGCCTTTATTTTTGAGCATTTCAAATAACTCAATAACGATTGGCGAGCACATGCCCGAAATTGAAAAGTGCTCAATGCCAGACTCTAAGCGAAACTCAACATTGCTTTGTAAATCAAATGAGCTTAGACAGATAAGCAGAGCCTTACCCAGCTCTTGCTCATCTTCAATAGCACCTATATGCTCGATATAGTTGACTATTTGCCCCATTTCACTGCTGTTTGCCATGGCATTAAATGCTGTTGAAGTCGCATCTTCAACTTGTTGCTCTAGCGATTCTTTTTCTATCAATACTTGATGTAAGTGCTGCAGTTTAAGCTTTAATTCTTCATGCCCGAATGGTTTAACTATATAGTCCTCAGCTCCGACTGAATAGCCTTCCATACGCTCTTCAACCGTTCCTCTTGCTGAAACAAACATAACGATGATTTTCTCGGTATTTGGATTCTCTTTTAGTTTTCGACAAACATCATAACCACTCATTTGTGGCATACTCACATCAAGCAGAATAACCTGAGGATCAAACTCTTCAACTACTGCCAAACACTCTGGACCGCTACTGACCATTTTCAGTTCAAAGTCGAGTTCTTCAAGAATCTCTTCAATTATTTCTAAGTTAAATGGTTCATCATCGACGGCTAAAATTCTCTTTAAGGCCATGTCTAACACTTCCGTTTTATTAATTTAACTTTACAGATCTATCTTCATTCGCTAAGTGTTGAGGTAGATCTATCCTCAATGGAAGCTTTACTAAAATAGTTGCACCTCCATATTCATTATTTCTTGCCGTAATCGTTCCTTGATGTAAGGCTACAAATTCACGACAAATAGCTAAACCAAGTCCTGTACCTCCAGCACCACTATTGGTTTTACTACTTTGCTCAAACTTCGCAAAAATTTTCTCAAGTTCAGACTCTGGAATTCCTATACCACGATCTATTACTGATATTTCAGCCATTTCATTATTCATAGCTAGCTGAATATCTATCTCACTGGCTGGCTCACTAAATTTAAGTGCATTACCAAGCAAGTTGCGCATTATTTGGTTTATCTGCTCTTCGTCACAATCGAGCAAAATACTTTTCTCAAAGCCAATTAAACGAATAGCAATATTTCTCTCAAGAGCAGTCCCAGAGACATCATCAATACTGGTTTTTATAATACTGCTAAGGTTATGTTTTTGCGGATTAAAGGGAAATTTACCAACATCCAGTTTTGAAAGATCAAGCAAATTATTAAGCAGTGACAATAAGCGCTCACCACTTTGTTCTATACGCGATAAATACTTATTTAACTTGTCTTTACTCAGATCATTGTTGGCAACTTTATCAAGTCCAAAACGAGCAAAACTTAAGATTGAATGCATTGGCGTTCTGAGTTCATGAGACATATTCGCTAAAAATTCAGACTTACTTAAGTTTGCAGCTTCAGCCACATCTTTTGCGTGCTCTAGTTGAGCTGTTCGCGCTTTTACCTCTTCTTCAAGCAAATCTTTTGCTTCAAGTAGCAAATCTTCCTTTTCTTTTAAGTGTGTAACGTTTTTAAAGATCCCCGCTAACGCAATCTCGCCGTGATGATCTATTTCATTAAACGATCCCACTAATGGAATATCATTGCCATCTTTTTTAAGCATTCTTAGATCACAGCTAAATTGGCGGTTTTTACTTAGCGTCGTAATTTTTTCTTTAATACGTGTTATTGAAGGCTCATCAAAAAAATCAAATACCGAACAGCTTTCAAATTCATGGTGCTGTTTATCAAATAATTGTTCACAGGCATCGTTGGTTTCGATTACCTTTCCGCATCGTTCAAATAAAATAATAGCGTCGGGAGTATGCTTAAAAATAACTCTTAATAAACTGTCCTTTTCTATAAGCGCATCAACGGTACTCTGAAGTCTTTCAACAAGTTCTGAATTATGACGTTTGAGAAGCTCTGTTTGCCATAGTTTATGAACTGATTGCAATAAACCATTATCATCAATCGGTTTGATCAAAACATCTTCAACACCCTGACGAATGGCAGCAACCATGGAAACTTGATCAGGCTTTGAGGTATACAATAAACAACGACTTTCAGGCTGTAACGACTTCAGCTTTATAAACAATTCAAGCCCTGTTCCATCTTCAAAAGTAAAATCACTAATCAATAAATCAATTGCATGCTCATGAATTAACTCCATTGCAAAGCTCATGTTATCAGCGGTGATGGTTTTGATATGCGCGCCCTTTAAGTTTTGCGCTATTTTTTGTAACCGGTCGGGACAATGATCAACGAGCAATACAGTAGGAAGTTTGAGAATATTGTCGCTGTCTAATTCTAATATTCCCTCTAGAAGCGTGCTTATCTCTTTATTTGCGAAAAAAGGGTATATAACAACGGCATTAGGTAAGAGACGGTTAATTTCACTAAAATGTTCAAGTAAGTCACTGCGTTGTGCTTTCGGTGCGAGTAATAAGAAATGCTCTTGAGAAAAGTCATTCATTAGTTCTTCAATGATACTTGTTGGCACCCCATGTGAAGCAGCAACGAGATCATATTGCTGTTTTAGAACGGTATCATCTATCATTGAAAAGTGTAATAGCTCAACTTCGCAACCGATAAGCTCGAGTAGAACTTTTACACGCATCGCAAGTACACTATTACTATCAACTATTAATATTTTTCGCACCGTAAATAAGACTCACTATAAAAACTGACCTTTTTAGCGTAGTCTAAAAATCTTTTACCGCACAATTTACACCGTATTTTTTTACTAGTTTTTGAGAAGGTTAAGGCTGCAAGTGCTTACCCAAAATTGTCAAGCCATAAGCTTTATCATCCATAATTGCAATTTCAGGGAGCTCTCCCCAAACCTTGTAGTCAAAGCGATTAAACAGTTTTATACTGGGTAGGTTGTGGCTGAATATAAAAGCTAATAACACCTTGATATCAAGTGTTTTTGCATGCTGTTCTGAAAATATAAGCAGTTGCTTTCCTAGCCCTTGCCCTTGAGCCTGCTGGGTGATGTAAATACTAATCTCAACCGTGCCATCGTAAGCTGGGCGGCCATAAAAAGACTTATAACTTAACCAAGCAATTACTTTACCTTGTTGCTCAAAAACAAAGATAGGTCTTTTTTCTGTATGGCTATCAAACCAAGCTTGTTTGTCTGCCACCGACACCTCTTCGGTATCTGCGGTAACCATACGCCCAGGGATGGTCTCGTTATAAATCGCGACTATATCAGTTAAATCGTTTTGTGTTGCTTTGCGAATCGTCATAAATAGCTGAAATTAAATGATCACTTTGCTGCATATTAGCGTATATTCATCACAAATAACTAGCGGGAAATAACTATGTATAAATATGCTTTGTTACTTGCAGCAGGCCTAATAACAACCAACCTTGCAGCACAAACCACAGAGGCGGTACCAACAGCTAAAGCAAGCAGCCAATGTGATGATTTTACCAATGTCACAATGAGAAAGTTACGCTCAAAAGAGTCAATTAACTTCTGCGAATTCAAAGACAAACCACTGCTCATTGTGAATACCGCTAGTAATTGTGGTTTTACCGGCCAGTTTGAAGGTTTAGAAGCCATTCATAAAGAATATAAAGACCAAGGCTTAGTTGTGCTAGGTTTTCCATCAGATGACTTTTTTCAAGAAGAAGACGATGAAAAAGACACGGCAAAAGTATGTTTCATCAATTATGGCGTAACCTTCAATATGTTGGCTACCAGTGCCGTTCGTGGTAGCGATGCGAACCCAATATTCAAACACCTAAATGAAGCAACCAGCTCACCTAACTGGAACTTTTACAAATATTTAGTGTCTGCAGATCGTAAGACAGTGCAACGCTTTAATAGTAAAACTAAGCCACAATCGCAAACTTTACGCGATGCAATTGAAGCTGAGCTGACTGCAAAATAAATTTAATTTTTCGTTCGGTAAATATTGAACTAAACTAGTGATTTAATACTAAAACACACATTAGGGAGATGTTATGGCAGTAGCCAGTGCAAGACACATTCTCGTAGACAGTGAAGCTCACTGTTTGGATTTAAAGCAGCAAATTGAGCAAGGAGCTGACTTTGCAGAGCTTGCTCGTGCTCATTCTAATTGCCCTTCAGGTCAAGATGGTGGTGCATTAGGTGAGTTTGGCCCTGGCATGATGGTTCCAGAGTTCGACAAAGTCGTTTTCTCTGCACCAATAAACCAAGTACAAGGCCCAGTGCAGACCCAGTTTGGTTATCATCTTCTAGAAGTAACAAGCCGTACTGACTAATTTACAAATCGATTTCAAAAAGCCGCTTCATAGCGGCTTTTTTTTGCGAAGGATCTCAAAATGAAACTTTTAGGCTCGACCACCTCACCTTTTGTGCGCCGTATTCGGATTTGGGCTGCACTTAATAACCTAGCTATTGATTTTATTAATTTGGATATTTTCTCTGAGCAAGACAGACAAACCATGATTGCTCATAACCCTGCCAGAAAAATTCCTGTATTAATCGACCATGATTTTACCTTATGTGATTCCAACTCCATTATTCGCTACCTGCTCGAAAAAGCAGATCAGCCATTACTTAGCTGGCAGCAAGAGAACTACTTAACCATTATTAATGCCTGCAATGATTCACTGGTAGAAATTTTACTTTGTCAGCGCTCAGGGTTTGATACCAGCAGCGATAAACTATTTTTTAATTTACAGAATGAACGAATTGTTGAAACATTAGCCTATTTAAATACTCATTTATCGGAGCCAGTATTTAAAAGCTGTGAATACCTCAACATCAGTTTATACTGCTTGCTAGATTGGATCCGCTTCCGCGAATTAACTGATTTTAGCCAACTAAATAACTTAGTTGATTTTTATCATAAATTCGCCGATAAAGCGGCAGTACAACGAACAGATCCACGAAAATAAAGATAAGGGTTACGCAAATGAGCGATATCGAAATTGAATCAGAATTAGTTAGCTTTGTAGAAAAAGTTCGTTTGAACGAATCTATGTGGGCACTGGGTGCCGAAGATGGTGGTTTTGTTGTCTGTGAATCAAACCAATTTAGCGACACAGATGTGCTATTACTTTGGGGTACTGAAGACGCTGCAAAAGCACAATGTAAAGATGAGTGGCAAGACTATACCCCTGTTGAAATTGGCCTAGACGAATTTCTTGATGAGTGGGTTGAAGACCTAAACGAAGATGATGCGCTTGTTGGTTTAAACTGGAACGATGATCAAGTATGCGTTGAAATCGAACCGGTTGGTTTAGCTAAAGCTCTTTGCGATTAATAGCAATCCTTAAGCTTATAACGACACGGCCGTATTTATGGCAGTGTCGTTAAGCTGGAAACTTGATACTTATCAGGTATACTCTTCGACACATCTTTATTATCAAGGTATTAGGTTGAAGTCCCATCTTGGTCGTAGGCCCTTTTCGGCCATGGAATTACATACCCTGTATAATGGTTACATTTACGGTGATCAGCGTTTAGCACGTGAACAAGCTAAGCATTGGCACTTTTGGCTGCCTTTATTTGCTTATTATACTGGTGCCTACAGCGATGAAATTGGCCATTTAACCCTTGATAATATTGTCACCCTTGATGGCATTCGCTGCTTTGATTTTCATACACATGGCAAGATAAAACCCCGCTATGTGCCTATCCATAATGCATTACTCGATGCTGGGCTTGATCAGTACTTAGACTTTTTAGCAAATCAAAATCAACAACGACTGATGTTTGATTTACCTGCAAAATCAGGCCGTTATAGCGAAAAAGTACGTATTTGGTTTTCGGGTGAAGGTGAACGCGCTGGTTATTTGCAAAAGTGCGCTATTCCTACTGTTGATCAGCAAGGTATGAAAACCGCAATTAGTAGCTTACGGCTTAACTTTGAACAACAAGTGCGAATTCATGCACTGCAAGCCAACTGCAAAGACGCCTTTAACTACTTGCTTGGTTTTAAAGATTTCAACGAACAACGCTTTGCTGATATGCAATTATTAAATACCGTGCTGCAAAACGTCCGACAAATAAACCTGCAACTGCATTGGCAGCGTTTCATTGACCGCCATAATTAACTGACAAACTTTGTTACTAACTATTTATTACTGTTCAAATTAAAACCTGATAGCATGATGATTCGCCCCTCATAGCAGGTGCCTTTCTAACAACAAAAAATCAGGGATACTTATGTTCTTAAAAAGCCTATTAACGGTAAGT
The DNA here is from genome assembly GCF_017808125.1 of Pseudoalteromonas sp. PA2MD11. Classification (NCBI taxonomy): domain Bacteria; kingdom Pseudomonadati; phylum Pseudomonadota; class Gammaproteobacteria; order Alteromonadales; family Pseudoalteromonadaceae; genus Pseudoalteromonas; species Pseudoalteromonas sp. PA2MD11. The sequence goes on along the minus strand of NZ_JADKNF010000005.1, from coordinate 57,898 downwards.
GTTGCACTTGCTGTTAGCTCTGCCCATGCCAATGAATATGTTATCGAAAAGCTTGCCAAGCCCAGCTCACAACAAGTAGAACTTACGCTTGATCCTGCCAAAGACAATTTTTCTGGTCATACCGAAATTGCTTTAGAGGTTCTAAAAGCAACCAATTATATCGAATTAAACGGTATTGATTATGCGGTTAGCATGGCGAAAATTTTAGGTGCAGAAAACTGTGACCTAAGTGCTGAAATGCTAAAAACAGGCAAGGTTAAATTCACTTGTGAAGAAAAAATCCAACCAGGTAAATACACTTTAAAAGTTGATTTTACCGCCCCTTATAACCGCCAAAGTGTTGGTTTATATAAAACTTTAGATCAAGGCACACCTTATCTTTTCACGCAATTTGAAATGAGCGATGCGCGTCGTGCATTCCCGGTTTTTGACGAGCCAAGTTATAAAATTCCATTTCAGCTAACTATCACAGCGCCAACATCACAAAAAGTGTATGCCAATACACCGGTTTTAAAAACCAAAGTTGATGGCGATATGACAACGCACTTTTTTGACAAAACGCCTCCTATTCCTTCTTACTTAGTCGCCATGGCTGTGGGCCCGTTTGAAGAGCTTGAAATTAAAGGCATGCCAATTCCTGGCCGTGTACTGACTCCACAAGGCAAAATTCACCTTGCTGATTACGCAAAAGAAAATATGCCGCGTGTGTTAAAAGCCCTAGAAGATTATTTTGGCATTCCTTACGTATACAAAAAGCTAGACTCAGTGGCAGTCCCAGAGTTTCCATTTGGCGCAATGGAAAACGCAGGCCTAGTGACTTATCGTGAAGATATTTTGCTGGTAGATCTTGCAACAGCAACGCGCAGCAAAAAAGAGCGTAATGTATCAATCATTGCCCATGAGTTAGCGCACCAGTGGTACGGTAACCTAGTGACTATGAAATGGTGGAATGATTTATGGTTAAACGAAGCATTCGCAAGCTGGATGGCAGCGAAAATCACTGCACAAATCAACCCAGAATTTGAGTCTCACTTAGACTTACCACAAAACTATGTGATGGCACTGGATGCGCGTTTAAGTACTAAACCTATTCGTAAGCCAATCAAAACTGAAGCTGATATCATGGATGGCCTTGGCCTTGCCTACAGTAAAGGTAGCGCGGTTTTATCTATGGTTGAAAACTGGATTGGCGAAGAGGCATTCCAGCAAGGTATTCGTGCTTACTTGAAGAAGTTCTCGTATAAAAATGCAGAAGCTGCTGATCTATGGCAAGCACTAGGCGAAGCGTCTAATAATGATGTGGCAAGTGTTCTTAAATCGTTTATCGAACAGTCATCTTTCCCGCTTATTAAGGTAACGCAAGATGGTAAGAAAATTAATATCAGCCAAAGCCGCTTTGTAAATGCTGGCGTTGATGCACCAGCACAACTGTGGAATGTTCCGGTTGCAATTAAGTATGGTGCAGGCGACAAAGTTAAAACCGCAAGTGTGCTGCTGAATAAAGAAACACAGCAACTAACTCTCGACTTTGAACCTGAGTGGATCTACCCAGATCAAGGTGCCATGGGTTATTACCGCTGGGTATTAAATGATGCTCAGTTTAATGCTCTGCTAGAGAACGCTGCTGACAAGCTAACGGTTCGTGAGCGCTTAGCGCTACTTTCTGCGGTTGATTCATTACTTGATGCAGGTGTTATCTCTGCGGCTCACTTAATGCAAACGTTAGAAGCTTTTGTGAGTGATGCACACCCATTAGTAGCAAACACAGCGTTAGGTTACCTTGCTGCTCAAAAACGCGTATTCGAAGACGACAGTAACCGTGACCTATGGCCTAAGTTTATTCGAAACAGCATTGCACCTGCTGCTAAGCAATATGGATTAACGGCAAAAACAGGTGAAGACGCGGCAGTATCGCAATTACGTGCGCAAGTTATTGCCCGTTTAGGTTTTGATGGTCAAGATCAAAAAGTCATTGATACCGCAAAAGCACAAGCGGCACTGTACTTAAACAACCCTGAAAATGTTGACCCATATTTAGCCTCAACTTACTTAAACCTTGCGGCTTACCATGGCGATGCAAAGCTACTTGAAAAGTACAAACAAACTTTTAAAACCACCAAAGATCCACAAGTGCGTACTAAGATGCTGGCAGCAATGGGTTACTTTGGTAAACCTGAGTTACAAAAAGCGGTTCTAGAATACAGCTTAACCGATAACGTAACAGCCTCTGATATGCGTACCTTACTAGGTGGGTTAGGCTATGGTAAAGAGCGTGAAGCACTGTTTATTGAGTGGATTTACAACAATTACGATGCCATCATTAAGAACTTACCGCCGTTCTTTGTACCAAACTTACCGCTCTTCACAACGGCAAGCTGTGACGCGAAAAGCCTAGAGAAAACCAAAACCTTCTTCAACGATAAAATCACTGAAGTACCAGGTTATGCACGCTCTCTTAGTAAGCTTGAAGAAAGCATCAATGATTGTATTGCACTGAAAAACCGTGAATTAAACTCAGTGAATAGCTTCCTTAAACGCTAATTAAAGCAAATACGAAAAGGGCCACAATGTGGCCCTTTTTTATTGCGCTAAAATAGCGGTTAATTTAGATATAAATTGTTCAGCAGCGTCAGATGACATGACTTTAAATGCGATACCATAATGAATGGGCTGTGCACTTTTATAAATGCGAGTTGGAAAACGGGTCATTTCACTACTGTGAAAGTAGTCTTTGATACGCGTAATGCCCTCAATTGACTCGAAATCAGCACTGAATACTTCAAATATAGGTCTAATAACAATTTTAGCTTGGCCACTTTGCTCATGAACATAAAATGCTTCTTTTGAGCTAACTGGCATAAATTCGTTAATATTCTTAATCTTAAAGGTACTGCGGCAGCCCGCTTTTACCAGCTGTACACTCAGTTGTTCGGCAGAAAAAGACAAAGGCGTTCCTTACAAATAGCATGGATAGTTTAACCACAGTACAGCAATCAGGTTGAAACCGTTACTCATTTATTTATTACATACAAATGCCAGTTTGCTCTGTTTGTAATTTAACCGTGAGATTGAACCATCACAAAAGCGTCTCAAATCAAGCCACTGTGACACCACTTCTGGCTCTGACAAACTGCGCTTATGAACTCGGTTATTAACCGCATAGGCCACAGTATCTTTATCAATTAAAGCAAAGTCTTGTACCGAGTCAGGTAATCTAAATAAATCACTAACGTCCTCTGTTTGCGGCATAAAGCGCGCAACCCAGTGTTGGTTATCTTTGTTATAACTAAATAAATAACTGTTTGTGTGCTTATCAAAAATTAAAGTACGGCCAATATCCCCAGCAATAATACGCGGTTTAGCAGCTGCAACACGAGTGTATTGCAATGTATGCGGCTCACCTAAGATAAACATGATGAGATCTTCATCAGCGCCCCAAGCATGGTAGCCAACCGGCTCAATCCATTCAAAAATTCGGCTCGCAGCTGGCTCTTCTGCTAATGGATACTGCCATAACTTTTGCTTGCCATCTGCTTCAACCACGATTGCAGACAAGGCTTGCTGATTTGGCATAAGCGTTGGCGAGTATTCACTGACGGGCGTGTTGGTGATATTCACGCTGCTCTTAGATGCAAAGTCATAAAACGCAATATCGGTTTGTGACTGGCCATTTTCGTCAACAACCTCATGGCTATAGTAAAGCCCTGTATCAACTAAAAATGGTTGATTATTATACGTTTTATCATCGGTTACTCGCGACACCTGCATACCATAAGGGGTATCTAAGTCGGCAAGTAATATTTCGCTTTTAGGCATCGCTGCATGTGCGTGACTGGTAAACAATGTCCCTGCTGCGACGAAAAGTAAAGACGAAATCAATTTCATGTTGCTCTCTCGTTTTAATTTTTATCAGCCCATGATAGCGTTAATTAATCCGCCAGTCACTTGACCTTACCATGCTCGACCTTTATAACTAGGACGTGTTCGTTTTTTATCGGTTTCTACTGATTGATTTTATGCACGATAATACCAATCGAGTTATGCCACTGACCATTTAACACACTAGAATGGTTAAATTTTTAAGCCGACTGGTATCAACAATAACGAGAATAATTATGTCAGCTAAACACCCTATCATCGCTATTACCGGTTCATCTGGGGCGGGAACTACCACAACCACCAATGCAATTAAGCACATTTTTAGAAGTTTAAGCATTGATGCAGCCTTCATCGAAGGCGATAGCTTTCATCGTTATACTCGCCCTGAAATGGATAAAAAAATCCGTGAAGCACAACAAGAAGGTAAGCACATTAGCTACTTTGGCCGAGAAGCTAATGATTTTGGTGCCCTTGAAGAGCTTTTTTACCAATATGGCGAAACCGGCCAAGGTAAAATCAGACGTTACTTACATACTTTCGACGAAGCGGTGCCTTATAACCAACTTCCAGGAACTTTTACCCCTTGGCAAGATTTAGAATCAAATACAGATATCTTATTCTATGAAGGTCTACATGGTGGTGCTGTCGATGAAAATCATGATGTTGCTAAGCATGTCGATTTATTGATTGGCATGGTGCCAATTATCAACCTTGAGTGGATCCAAAAGCTCATTCGCGACACCTCTGAACGAGGCCACTCTCGTGAGGCAGTAATGGGTTCTATTGTGCGTTCGATGGACGACTACATAAATCATATTACCCCGCAGTTTTCACGTACTCATATCAACTTCCAGCGAGTGCCGACGGTTGATACCTCAAACCCATTCAGCGCAAAAGATATTCCTTCTTTAGACGAAAGCTTTGTTGTGATTCGTTTTCGTGGCATAGATGACGTCGATTTTCCGTACTATTTGAGCATGATTGAAGGCAGCTTTATGTCTCGTATCAATACGCTTGTGGTACCTGGAGGCAAAATGGGCTTAGCAATGGAGCTTGTGCTAACCCCGTTGATCAAAGATATTATTTTGAAAAAGCGCGCCCTTGAAAATTTAGCCCCGGTTGACTTGCCGATTTAACTCACTCGGGTACACTGCTGACTCTGGTGAAAACAATGGAGTCGTCGGCTTGAAACAAACATTACGTGTTATTGTTGGTTCAAAGAACCCCGTTAAAATTAACGCGGCTAAACATGTCTTTAGTCTTTATTTCCCACATCATACCATTGAGTGCAAAGGTGAAGATGCACCTTCTGGCGTACCTGATCAGCCACTAGGTGAAGATGAAACCCGTATCGGCGCTGAAAATCGTGTTAAGTATTGCCAAGATCACTTTGATGCCGACTTTTATGCAGCAATGGAAGGTGGCGCAGAACAATTTAGTTATGGCGCAGCAACCTTTGCCTTTGTAGTGATTGCAAACAAGCAGCAATTTAGCGTTGGTCGCAGTAGCAACCTGCCATTACCGCAACCATTTTACGATGCCTTGCTAGCTGGTAAAGAACTAGGTGATGTCATGGATGAGGCATTCAATACCGTTAATATCAAACAACAAGGTGGTGCTATTGGCTTATTAACCAATCATCTTGCCACGCGCGAAAGTACTTATGTACAAGCGCTGACATTGGCCATGGCGCCATTTTCACACCCTACCCTATTCAACCAGTAATTAGGATAACCATGAAGTATAGCCACGTATTATTCGATGCAGATGAAACGCTATTTAGTTTTAATGCATTCGAAGGTTTAAAAGTGATGTTTGCATATTACGGCGTAGAATTTACTGAGTCAGATTATCATCATTACCAAGCCACTAATAAGCCGCTGTGGGTTGCTTATCAAAAGCATGAAATTACTGCCAGTGAGCTACAGGTAACTCGCTTTACAGAGTGGGCTAATAAACTCGATGTGCCAGCAAAAGCACTTAACGATGGCTTCTTAGACGCTATGGCCTCTATTTGTATGCCACTTCCTGGTGCGGTTGAATTACTCACAAAACTAAAACCACACGCCAAGCTAGGCATTATTACCAATGGGTTTGCTAAGTTACAACAAAAACGCCTTGAACATACAGGTTTACAAGATATGTTCGATTGGCTCGTTATTTCAGAGTTAGTCGGTAAAGCAAAGCCTGCCCCAGAGATTTTTCAGCACACATTTCAATTAATGGGCAATCCACCAAAAGAGCAGATTTTAATGGTGGGTGATACCGCTGCTAGTGATATTTTAGGTGGTCACAATGTGGGTATCGACACGTGTTGGTTACAACACCCAGGAGTTGAGCTACCTGAAGATATTAAACCAACTTATCAAATCAATCAGTTGGTCGAGCTTGAGGCTATTCTAGGCTTGTAATTCTTGATAATAATTTGGCAAAAAAAATGACGCTTAAAGCGTCATTTTTTATAACTGTAATATGCTTGCGATTAAGCTGTCGCTACTTCTAAGCCTGGTGCTGGCATAGTCACTGGGGTATCGAAAGTTGCCCATTCCCATGCTGACTCAGTCGCCATAATTTTACGAAGTAGTTTATTGTTTAAATCATGGCCTGATTTATAAGCCGTGATTTTACCTAGAATGTTGTGCCCAGTCATAAACATATCGCCCACACAGTCTAAGATCTTGTGTTTAACAAACTCATCGCTATAACGTAAGCCGTTTGGATTTAGTACTTTAAACTCATCCAATACAACTGCGTTATCCATGCTACCACCTAATGCTAGGTTGTTAGCGTGCATATACTCGATATCTTTCATAAAGCCGAAAGTACGTGCGCGGCTGATTTCTTCAGTGAAGCTTTGTGCCGTGATATCTAAACCGATACGTTGGCGGCTTTCATTGATTGCTGGGTGATCAAACGCAATTTCAAAATCGATGTGGAAACCATCGTATGGTTCGATCTCAGCCCATTTATCGCCTTCTTCAATACGTACTTTTTCTTTAATACGAATAAAGCGCTTAGGTGCATTTACTTCTTTAATGCCGCCTTTTTGTAACAAATAGATGAATGGTAATGCACTACCATCCATGATTGGTACTTCTGAGCTGTCTAATTCAACAATTAGATTATCAATACCCATTGCCGCTACCGCCGCAATAAGGTGCTCAGTCGTTGATAAACGAACACCATCTTTGTTTGTCAAACAGGTACATAGTTGCGTATCACCAACGGCTTCTGGTGTTGTTTCAAAATCAACAACCGGATCAAGGTCTACGCGACGAAATACTATCCCAGTATTTGCGCTCGCAGGTCGGAGAGTAATAGTGACCTTCTCACCTTTATGAAGTCCAATTCCTATGGCTTTGACTACTTCTGCAATCGTACGCTGTTTAATCATAGGTTCGCTCACTTATAGTTACAGTTAGACGGCGAATTGTATCATAAATACATTCAACTGCCAATTTGTTTATTTATCGAACAAAATTACCAACAAAAACTGTCTTAGTCAGCTTGCTTTCTTAGGAAAGCTGGAATGTCGAAGTAATCGCCACCCTCTGATTTATCAGACTTTTTGCTGCTCTCAGTGCTGCTAGAGACTGAGCTGCTCGTTGTACTTTGTTGTACTGGCTCTTGCTTTTCAGACGCAGATGACATGCTTACATCATCACCGCTGCCTTGACTTGCAAAGCTTGGTACATACATGCTGCTAGTTGTTTGGTTCATTGAGCTTTGTACATCAGAACCTGATGCTTTCTTAAAGCCATTATCAACAATACCAAACTGTGGACGACGATCGCCGCCTAAACCTGTTGCAACAACCGTTACACGTAACTCGTCGCTCATTTCAGGGTCAATTACCGCACCCACAACCACTGTTGCGTTTTCTGACGCAAGTGCTTTAACGTGGTTACCAACAATTTCAAATTCTTCAATCGCGATATCCATACCTGCCGTGATATTAACTAGGATACCTTTAGCACCTGTTAAATCGACATCTTCAAGTAGCGGGCTTGAGATAGCCGCTTCTGCAGCTTCTTGCGCACGGTCAGGGCCAGACGCAGATGCTGTGCCCATCATCGCAGTACCCATCGCTGACATAACTGTACGTACGTCGGCGAAATCCACGTTGATTAGACCAGAACGTGTGATTAGTTCTGCAATACCTTGTACCGCACCAAATAATACGTCATTCGCTTTTGCGAAGGCATCTAATAGTGTAGTGCCTTTGCCTAAAACTTTAAGCAATTTATTGTTCGGAATTGTAATAAGTGAGTCTACAGTTTCTGACAATTCATTAATGCCTTGTTCAGCAGCTGCAGCACGCTTTTTACCTTCAAAGTCAAACGGGCGCGTTACAACAGCAACCGTTAAAATGCCTAACTCTTTAGCAATTTTAGCAACCACTGGCGCAGCACCTGTACCCGTACCACCGCCCATACCAGCTGCGATAAATACCATGTCAGCACCTTCAAGGCTGGCACGGATAGTCTCAGCGTCTTCTTCAGCAGAGTTACGACCCACTTCAGGGTTAGCACCTGCACCTAAACCAGAGGTGATTTGTGTACCTAGCTGCACTGTTACATCAGCAGATGAATTACGTAATGCTTGTGCATCCGTATTCGCGGCAATGAAACGTACACCTTCAATTTGTTGTTTTACCATGTGCTCAACAGCGTTACCGCCGCCACCGCCCACGCCAATTACTTTAATGACAGCTTCTTCGCTGTGCTGTTCCATCATATCAAACATGTTTACTCTCCGACTTGAGTCTTAAAACTCACCTTGGAACCATTTAGTAATACGGTTCCACCAATTATTATCACCTTCTGCTTTCGACTTTTGTGCATTCATCGATTGCATTGTACGGCCGTATTGTAACAAACCAACCGCGGTTGCGTACGAAGGATCATCTACATAATCTGTCAAACCAACAATCCCGATTGGTTTGCCAATTCTGACCGGCATTTGGAAAATGTCTTCTGCCACTTCCATTGCACCCGTCATTTTTGCTGTTCCGCCAGTAATGACGAGACCTGCAGCAATTTGGTCTTCAAAACCTGAGCGGCGGATTTCTTCCATCGCCAACTCGAATAATTCTCTAAAACGTGGCTCAACAACCTCAGCTAAGGTATGGCGCGACATAATACGCGCTGGTCGGCCACCCACACTCGGTACTTCAATAGTGTCTTCGTTGCTTGCCATTTGGCTACTCGCACACGCATATTGTACTTTGAGTGACTCGGCATGTGATATAGGCGTTCTAAATATTTTTGCAATATCACCAGTCACTTGGTTACCGGCTACAGGAATAACGGCTGAGTGGCGAAGCGCACCATTAATATAAATGGTGATATCCATGGTACCGCCACCAATATCTAACACGGCTACACCCAGTTCTTTTTCGTCATCTGTAAGTACTGAGTAACATGATGCCAATGCCGTGAAGATCAACTGATCGACTTCAAGGCCACAACGCTCAACACATTTCTCGATATTCTTTGCCATATCGTTTGAGCAAGTAATGATGTGCGCGCGAGCTTCCATACGTACACCGCTCATGCCAAGTGGGTTTTTAATCCCTTCTTGCATATCGATGCTGTACTCTTGTGGCAATGCATGTAGCATTTTTCGTTCTGCCGAAATAGGCACTGAACGCGCAATGTGGATGACATTTTCAATATCTTCGTCTGTCACTTCCGTGTTGTTAATTGCCACTACACCGCTTTCATTTTGGCACTGGATATGTTTTCCAGAAATCCCTAAATAAACAGAGCTAATACGGCAATCAGCCATTAGCTCTGCTTCATCTATAGCTCGACGAATCGATTCAGAAACAAGGTTAAGGTCGTTAACGCCGCCTTTATCCATACCATGCGATACTTGGCTGCCAACACCCACAATGCTTAGTTTGTTATCTGCGGTGATTTCACCAACGGTGGCCACAACTTTCGATGTGCCAACGTCTAATCCAATCACTAGGTTTCTTTCTGCTGACTTGGTCATGCCTTACTCTTATTTTCTAATTGCTCTTCTTGCACTGGCTTCCAGCTCACTGCAAGACCGGTATCATACCGTAAATCAACAACATCGATTTGTGCATCTGCACGTTGTTCCATGCGCGGATACACGTCAATAAAACGCTGTACACGCTTTGCTTTTTCTTTGCGGCCTAAGTTCAGGCGAATGCCGTTATCAAGCCATAACTGCCACGAAAAGCGCTCAGAAAGCGCTAAACTAGTCAGCTCTAAGTTATTCACTTTGAGCATTTCTTGAAATTGACTAAATGCTGTCCACGCCTCAATCTCACTGCCTTCAGGGCCGTATAATTGTGGCAAGCTTGTGGGTAATTTATCACTACTTGCTTGGAACACTTCGCCTGCTTGGTTTAACAGCATATCACTGTTCCAATGAGCTACAGCTTGATGTTCAACAACATATACTTGCAGGGTATCTGGCCATTGCTTTCTGACCGATGCCGTTGCCACCCACGGCAAGCTTTGTACTAAGCGTTGCACATGTTTTACGTCTAATTCAAAAAAACTCGATAAGTCGGCTTTTTTTATTGCACCAATAATTGCTTTTTCATCAGTATATTGGGGCTGTCCAAGTACTGATAAATGCTTTATTTGTGCGTCTTTGTTTTCTACCAACCAATCTGAGACGCCTGTCGTGATTTTTACTAATGCAAAAATCACGACTAGAAAAAAGCTCACACCAAAAATCAACGACCAATTTAGTTGTTGTTTTAATTGTTGCGCTTTTTCTAAAAAAGGATGCATATTAAAGGGTTTGCTCCAAAATGCGAACAACTAATTGCTCAAAGCTTGCACCATTCGCTTTCGCTGCCATGGGCACTAAAGACTTTTCTGTCATGCCTGGTACCGTATTTACTTCTAATAAGTAAAAGTTACCTTGCTGATCACGCATCGCATCAACACGCCCCCAACCACTTGCACCCACTAAATCAAATGCTTTTAATGCCATATCTTGCAACAATTCAGTTTCTTGCGCAGATATATCTGCAGGGCAATGATACTGAGTTGTATTCGATTGATACTTAGCTTGATAGTCATAAAAGCCATTTGGCGTCGTCATCTCAATGACAGGCTGAACATCTTGCCCAAGTACAGCAACAGTAAATTCACGGCCAGTGATCCATTGCTCAACAAGCACTTGGCTATCAAACTTAAATGCAGCGTTAAGCGCCGCATCGAGTTGCTCTGCGCTGTTTGCTTCTGCCATACCAATGCTTGAACCTTCATGTGAGGGTTTTACCATCACTTTACCAAATTCATTAATAATCGCTTGGCTATCAAACTCATGGCGACTATCAACAACAGTGTAAGGCGCTGTGCTTAGCCCCATTGCTTTAAATAAGTGCTTACAACGCACTTTATCCATCGCAAGCGCAGAACCTAAAACGTCACTGCCAGTATATGGGATACCCATAAATTCAAGTGCACCTTGAATAGTGCCATCTTCGCCACCACGACCATGCAGAGCAATAAACACACGTTCAATGTTTAGCTCTTTTAATTGCCATAGCGGCTGATCTTTCGGATCAAAAGCAATGGCATCAACGCCAGCACTTTGCAAAGCATTCAATACAGCTTGGCCTGATTTAAGAGAGACTTCTCGTTCGGCAGATGTGCCACCAAAAAGTACCGCTACTTTGCCAAATTTGTCACTTAACTGGCTCATACGTTTACCTGCTTTAGTTGTTCAATAGACAACTCGGTTGCTGCTAACTTTTTCACTAACTGGCCAATGTTACCAGCGCCTTGTGTTAAAACTAAATCATTATCTTGCAGTGTGCTGGCAAGAACACCAGCAAGCTCGGAGCTGTTGGCAATATGTAATGGTTCTTTACCACGCTGGCGTAAACTACGACATAAACTCTTGCTATCGGCCCCCACAATTGGCTCTTCGCCCGCTGAATACACATCTAGCAGTAATAACTGATCAACATCTGCCAGTACTTTGACAAAATCTTCGTATAGATCACGGGTTCGACTATAACGGTGCGGCTGGTACACCATCACTAAACGTTTATCTGGCCACCCTTCACGAACCGCCGCAATTGTTGCTGCAACTTCTGATGGGTGATGACCATAATCATCAACTAACATCACATTACCGCGTTCATTCTCAAAGCTTCCATAATGCTGAAAACGACGGCCTACGCCTTCAAATTTTGTCAGCGCTTCTAAAATTGCATGGTTAGCGATGTTTTGATCTTTAGCCACCGCAATCGCAGCTGTCGCGTTAAGCGCATTGTGCTTACCCGGCATATTAAGCGTAACGGCTAGGCTTTCACCTTGCTTATTCACAACATTAAATGAACAAGTATTCGCTGCTTGGCTAAAATCAACCATGCGGTAATCAGCTTCTGCCGACTCACCATAGGTAATCACAGGGCGTCCAAAGCGAGGGATCAACTCCGCTGCAACCTCAGAATCAATACACACGACAGCTAAACCATAAAACGGTAAGTTATGAATGAAATCAACATACGTGTCTTTCATTTTTTCTAAGCTACCGCCGTATGTATCCATGTGATCTTCTTCAATATTCGTGATCACCGACACCATAGGCTGTAAGTGTAAGAATGACGCATCACTCTCATCAGCTTCTGCAATTAAAAAGTCGCTTTTACCGACCTTGGCATTACTTCCAGCGCTGTTTAACAAGCCACCAATAATAAAGGTTGGATCAAGGCCCGCTTGTGCATAAATACTTGCTATTAAACTGGTTGTTGTTGTTTTACCATGAGTGCCCGCTACAGCAATACCGTGGCGAAAGCGCATTAATTCTGCCAACATTTCGGCGCGGCGAACAATTGGAATACGTGCCGCTTTTGCTGCTTTAATCTCAGGATTTTGCTCGTTAATCGCACTTGATACCACGACAACGCTGGCATCTTTTACATTGTTCTCATCATGACCAATAAATACTTCTGCACCCACTTGTATTAAGCGCTCAGTCATCGCACTGTGCGCAATGTCTGAACCTGTGATGCGGTAGCCTTCAAAAGCAAGTACTTCGGCAATACCACCCATGCCTGCGCCACCAATACCCACAAAGTGGATGGTGTCTATACGACGCATCGCAGGACGAGTGTTGTTTTCTTTCATCGTGCTTTCTTTCACTACTAATCTCTTCTATCTGCTAGTTGCTCACAGCGTTTTGCAACATTGGCTGTGGCATCTAAAATAGCAAGCTGTTTTGCTTTACTTGCCATTGTTGAAATTTTTTCTGGTGCATTTACGTAAGGCGTTAATAACTCAACAACCGCCGCTTGGTTAAACTCACTTTGCTGCATAATTAACGCAGCTTGCTCAGTCACTAAATACTTTGCATTGGCAGTTTGATGGTCATCGACAGCATGCGGAAAAGGCACAAATAAGGCCATTCTTCCGGCTGCCGCAATCTCACTCACCGTTAATGCACCAGCTCGGCAAATTACCAAATCAGCCCATTGATATGCGCTATCCATATCATCAATGAATTCAGCGACTTTACTATTTTCAGTTAACCCTAACCGTTGATAGCTGGCAGTCACATTCGGTTCATTATTTTTACCTGTTTGGTGCCATATATTAAGCGTTGTTAGCGCTGAAAGTTCACTGAATACAGCTGGTAAAGTCTCATTAAGAACTTGCGCACCGAGTGAACCGCCAACTACTAGCACATTAATCGGTGTCGCTGTTTGCTTTACAGTAACATTAGCGACACTTGCTCGCACTGGGTTACCCACCACTTCGCATTGTTCTTTTGCAAAAGCCGATGGAAAAGCAGCTAAAACTTTATTGGCAAACTTTGCTAGCCAACGATTACTCATGCCTGCAACGGCATTTTGCTCATGAATAACCAAAGGAATACCTAAGCTCTTTGCTGCAATGCCCGTAGGTCCAGTCACATAACCACCCATAGCTAAAACAACATCGGGCTTTTGTGCTTTTAAAATTTTGCGTGCTTGAAAAATGGCATTCATCACCATAAATGGTGCCTTGACCAAACGTTTAATACCATTGCCACGCACACCTTTCACATTGATAAAATCAATCTCAATGTTGTGCTTAGGTACTACCGTTGCTTCCATTCTGTCAGGCGTGCCAATCCAGCTAACCTGCCAGCCTTGCTGCTTTAAAAAATCAGCAACTGCAATACCCGGGAAAATATGACCACCAGTACCGCCTGCAACAACAAGTAATTTTTTACTCATCGCTTACCTCCTCGAGAGGTTGCCTGCTTAGTTGCCATTTTTGTCTCAAAATCTATTCGCAAAAGTACACCTGTTGCTATGGTCATAATTAATAAACTAGAGCCACCGTAAGAAACAAACGGCAGTGTTAAACCTTTGGTTGGCAAAATACCCGCACTTGCGCCAACATTTACCATGGTTTGAAACGCAAACCAGATACCAATAGCAAAAGCAAAATAGCCTTCGTACTCTTTGCCGCATTTCAATGCTTTTTGACCAATTAACAGGGCTCTGAATACAAACACAGCAAGCACAATCAAAATACTTAATACGCCAAAAAAGCCAAGCTCTTCACCAATCACTGCAAAGATAAAGTCATTATGTGCTTCAGGAAGATATTGCAGTTTTTGCACGCTATTTCCTAAGCCTTGACCAAACCAACCACCTTGACTGTATGCCATTAGCGATTGCACTAACTGATAACCTTTACCGAATGGATCTTCCCACGGCTCTAAAAAGCCAGTGACACGGGCCATACGGTATGGTTCAGCGATAATTAGCACTACCACGGCAGCAATACCCGTTAAAATAAGGCCAAAAAACTGCCATAACTTAGCCCCCGCTAAAAACAACAAACCAACTGTCGTCACAAACAGTACAACGACGGTCCCTAAGTCTGGTTGCATCAATATCAAAAATGCATACACACCAAATACAGCTAATGGCTTGAAAAAACCTTTTAAGTTCTCTTGTACTTCTTCACGTTTACGTACCAAGTAACCGGCAATATAGCTAAAGAAATACAACTTGGCGGCTTCAGCAACCTGAAAGCCCACAGGGCCAATGGGTATCCATCGCTTTGCACCGTTCACTTCACGGCCAACAATCAGCACTAAAACCAGCAAACCTAAACCCAGCAACAATAAATAGGCGTTACTGCGCTTCCACCAATCCATAGGCACATTTGTGGCAATCCAAAATAAGAAAAAGCCCATAATTAAGAACATGCCGTGGCGAATAATAATGTGATACGGATTATCAAATAATCGCTCTGCTGTTGGCATAGAGGCACTGGTTACCATCACAAAGCCAACGCCAATCAACATCAACATGCAATACAATAACGGCACATCATAAAGCTGTGGCGATTGCTTTGGTGTTAATGCGTCACGGATGTCAGCAAATGCAATCATACTGCCTCCGCCAATACGCACTGCGCAAAATCATCACCACGTTGCATGTAATTGTTGTACATATCAATGCTGGCACATGCAGGTGCTAATAAAACGATATCGCCACTGCTGCTTAACTGTTTCGCTAGTTGCACAGCTTCATGCATGTTGGTGGTTAGGTGGCCTTTTTCGGTTAATGCTACGAGAGCTTTAGCATCCTTACCAAAACAAATAAGCGCTTTCACTTTGTTGTTTAAGTATGGCTTTAAGGCATCTAAATCAGCCCCCTTTGCATCACCACCGGCAATCACAACTAATTGCTTCCCTTGATCAGCTAAGCTTTCAATCGCTGCGATAGTTGCACCTACATTGGTCGCTTTTGAATCATTAAAGTATTTTACTTCATTAATTTCAGCGACAAACTGGCAACGGTGTGCAAGCCCAGTAAAAGCACTAAACGCTTGCTGGTAATGCCCTTTAGCAATATCAAACGGGCTCAGTAATGCCATCACCGCTAAAGCGTTTTGTTGATTGTGTGAACCAACAACATTTAAGCAGCTTGCTGGTAATACTGGTTTACCATGTGCTGCAAAGTATTGTTCGCCTTGATGTTCAACCAAGGCAAAATCTGCATTGGCGAGCGCAAAGCTTACTTGGGGCTGCTTTGCAGTGTGTGTTGCCACATCAATGGCATTAACTACAGCAAGCTCTGAGCCATTATAAATACTTTGTTTAGAGTCTATGTATGCTTGATAACTTGAATAACGATCGAGGTGGTCTTCACTCACATTCAACACACAGGCACTTTTCGCTTTTAAGCTATGCGTGGTATCAAGTTGAAAACTCGACAGCTCAAGTACATACACATCATAGTCTTGCGATAGTAAATCAAGTACCGCAGTACCAATGTTGCCACCGAGGCCAACTTTATAACCGGCCGCTTTCAGTACTTCAAACGCCAATGTGACCACTGTCGACTTACCATTTGAACCTGTCACCGCAACAATTGGTTTATCGGTTAAACGGGCAAAAAGCTCCACGTCACCAATCACTTCAACACCAGCATCAATTGCTTTTGCTACAGCGGGTGTCGCGAGGCTTAGCCCTGGGCTGATAATAATAATGTCATTGCTGGCTAAGTCTGCCTGTTCTAAATCACCAAAGTGAGTCGTTAACTCACTGGCATGCTCATTTAGCCAATCAGCACCCGGCGGCGCTGTGCGGCTATCAACAACAATTGGCTTAATATTCTGAGATAATAAAAAACGCACAATGCCCAGACCGGTTACACCGAGTCCGAGCACTGAAATTTGTTTATTTTTAATCTCGTTAATAACTGTCATTTACCTGATCTTTAATGTCGCAAGGCCAGCAAGTACTAGCACGATTGAAATAATCCAAAAGCGCACAATTACGCGCGGCTCAGGCCAACCTTTTAATTCATAATGGTGGTGAATAGGCGCCATTCTAAAAATACGTTGACCACGTAATTTGTAAGAGCCCACTTGTAAAATCACCGACAATGCTTCCATTACGAACACACCACCCATGATGATAAGTACCAGTTCTTGACGAACCAGCACCGCAATAATACCCAGTGCACCACCGAGGGCTAATGAGCCTACATCACCCATAAAAACCTGTGCTGGGTAGGTGTTAAACCATAAGAAACCAAGTCCAGCTCCCACAATTGCTGTGCACACAACCACAAGCTCACTGGCGAGTGGCAAATGCGGAATATGTAGGTAGCTTGAGAAATTAACGTTACCTGTTAAATAAGCAATAATAGCAAGTGCTGCCGCCACTAAAATGGTTGGTACAATCGCTAAACCATCAAGGCCATCTGTTAGGTTTACCGCGTTCGACGTACCTACAATTACAAAGTAAGTCATCACGATATAAAACAACCCTAGCTGTGGTAGCACGTCTTTAAAAAACGGCACAACTAACGAGGTTTCGCTGCCTTGCTGCGAGGTAAAATAAAGTGCACTGGCAACCACTAACGCAATCACTGATTGCCAAAAGTATTTCCATTTAGCAATTAAGCCTTTAGGGTCTTTGCGGATCACTTTACGGTAGTCATCAATAAAACCAACCACACCTAACGAGCCCACGACAAATAAGGTTGCCCAAACATATTTATTTGAAAGGTCTGCCCACAGTAATGTGCTGGTAAAAATCGCCCCTAAAATCAAAATGCCGCCCATAGTTGGCGTACCTTTTTTAGATAGGTGAGATTCTGGACCATCGTGACGAACCACCTGACCAATCTGCATTTTTTGCAATGCACGAATTAGCTTAGGACCAAAATAAAGTGAGATAAGTAGCGCTGTTAAAATACCTAAAATTGCGCGCAGCGTTAGGTAAGAAAAAACATTAAAGCCACTGTAATATTGTGTTAAATACTCTGCCAGCCAAACTAACATGACGATACTCCATTATTGCCATTTTGCTGGCTATTTACTAAATCTGTGACCACAAGCTCCATACGAGAACTGCGCGAACCTTTTACAACAACTGTGGTTTTTTGCGTCGATTGAGCAAGTTCACTTTGTAATTGTTGTAATAATTGTTCACGGCTTGAGAAGTGGCGGTTTGGCTTTTCAAATACATCACTGGCTGATTTACTTAATACACCTAGGCTATAAAGTTCATCAATGCCTTTTTGCTGTGCGTACTCACCAACTTGTTGATGATAAAAACGCGCTTCTTCACCCAGCTCACCCATATCACCTAACGCAAAAATACGACGACCCGGCATATCACTTAATAAATCAATTGCTGCTTTAACCGATTGCACATTCGCGTTGTAGGTATCATCAATCACCGTCAATGTGTCTGACACTTTAAGAACGTTTACACGACCTTTAACTTCACCCATGGTTGCCAGCGCCGATGCGACACTTTCGAGACTTACACCGAGCTCAGTGGTTAAGGCGGTGGCTATTAACGCATTAGCAATATTATGCTTGCCCGGTAATGCCAGAGTGACAGGTACTTTTTTATCTTTATTGCAAAGCACAAAAGAAGCGCGCGCTTGTTCATCAAGCACCACATCTTCTGCCCAATAATCTAATTGTTGGCTAGTAGAAAAACGTTTTACGTTGCGATTAGTTAATTTATCAAGCCAAAAATCGGCATAATCGCTGTCGCAATTAACTACGGCAACACCATCAGGCTTTAAGCCATCATAGATTTCGCCTTTGGCCGTTGCTACACCTTGTAATGAGCCAAAGCCTTCTAAGTGAGAAGCTGCAACATTACATACCACAGCAACATCAGGTTTCGTCATTGCAACGGTGTAAGCAATTTCACCAATGTGGTTTGCACCTAACTCAATCACCGCATATTGGTGTTGTGGTTCAAGGCGTAATAACGTGAGTGGTACGCCAATGTCATTATTAAAGTTGCCTTTTGTTGCTAGTACTTCACCATGACCAGATAAAATCGCCGCACACATTTCTTTTACGGTCGTTTTACCCACGCTCCCAGTAATAGCAATTGTTTTCGGTGCAACCTGTGCCATCACAGCTGCGCCGATGTGACCTAGCGCAATACGTGTGTCACTAACCACAAACTGCACAATATCGACATTAACAGGGCGCGCTACAATAGCAGCTATCGCGCCTTTTTCTTTTGCTTGCGCAACAAATTTATGGCCATCAAAATTAGGCCCTTGTAGCGCTAAAAACACTTCACCGTCACACAAAGTACGGGTGTCAGTGTTAATATTTTTTACCGTGTGATTACCACCTTGGTAATCGGTTGCTAGAACTTTAGCTAGCCAATCAAAATCCATAGGGATCATAACTGCGCCCCTTGCGATTTTTCTTTTAATTGTTGTTGTACATATTGACGATCGCAGAAGTCGATTCGTTGGTCGCCAATAATTTGATAATCTTCGTGACCTTTGCCCGCAATAAGGATGACATCATCAGCACTCGCTTGCGAAATGGCATAACTAATAGCCTGCGCGCGGTCTGCTTCACAATGTGCGCGTTCAGGCTGCTTAAGCCCCGCAACCACATCAGCGATAATAGCGTCAGGGTCTTCACTTCTTGGGTTATCGCTGGTGACAATAATACGGTCTGCATTGCCTTCAGCTGCTTTTGCCATCATCGGGCGCTTGCCTTTGTCTCTGTCACCACCACAGCCAAACACACAGCTAACACCACCTGGAACGTGCTTTTGCAATGCTTGTAATGCCAGTGCTAATGCATCAGGAGTGTGGGCATAATCAACAATACAAGTCGGTTGACCTGGCGCACTAAATGCCTGCATGCGCCCAGCAACAGGCTGCAATGATTTACACCCTTCAACGAGTAAATCAAGTGGGTAACCCATACCTAATAAAGTAGCCATTGCAGCGGCTAAATTATATAAGTTGAACTCGCCAAACAGTGTGCAATTAACTTTAGCCTGTCCCCAACTGGTATCGAACTTCGCCGAAATACCGGCATTATCATATGTTACATCGCTAAAATAAACAAAACGCGCATTTTCAGGCGTGAGGTTTTTATGGCCGTAGCAAATTAGATTATTGAAGTCGTATTTTTCTAACCATGCTTCAACTTGCGCATCATCTTGATTAAGCACCACAAGCTTTGGCATATGGTCACGCATTAACATTAACTTGGCATCAGCGTAAGCATCCATGGTGCCGTGATAATCTAAGTGATCGCGTGTAAGATTAGTAAACACTGCTGCTTTAAACTGACAATTCTCAACGCGATGCTGCACTAAACCATGAGATGAGACTTCCATGGCCACAACATCATTCTGCTCTGCGACAAGCTCAGATAAAATACGCTGTAAATCAACGCTCGATGGCGTGGTGTTTGCAAGCTCAGTCAGGTTATCAGGGTGCCCATAACCGAGCGTACCTATCACTGCTGCGCGTTTATGACAGTGCTGTGCTAAGTGCGCAATCATTGCTGTGGTTGTTGACTTGCCATTGGTGCCTGTCACACCCACTAAATCAAGCTGCTTTGATGGTTGCTGGTAAAAAGCTGCTGCAAGTGCTGGCAGCTTTTTCGCTAAATCGGTAACTAAGTAAAGTGGTTCAAACTCACTTTCGAACTCACATAAACGGTCAGCAATAACTGCCACCGCACCATTTTCAATGGCTTTGTCAATAAACTGTCCGCCATCAAGCTGATGGCCTTTAATGGCGACAAACACATCGCCAGCTTTTACATCTCGACTATCAAGACGTAGTTGGTTAACCAATAAACTATTGGCCTCAACATCAATTTGATTAAGAATCGGTTTTAAATCACGCATCGTTATCTTTGCCTTCTACGTACGCAACCGCATCTTTGTCCGGTGCAACGTTTAGAATTCTTAAGGCATTGGAGACAATCTCTGCAAATGCAGGGCCTGCCGTCGCACCGCCGTAATAAACATCTCCACCCGGTTCATTAATCATTACTACTACCGCTAAACGTGGGTTACTCGCTGGCGCAATACCAGCAAAATAGCCAACATATTCGTCACCATACCCGCCCACAGCGGCTTTTTTAGAGGTACCTGTTTTGGCAGCAGCACGATAGCCATCAACATGAACTTTTTGTGCAGTACCACCTTTTTCGAATACGCTTTCCATCATGTGAACAACCGCTTCAACGTCTTTTTGTTGGAAAATACGTTCACCCTCTGGTACTGACTCTTGTTTAAGAACTGTTAGCGGGCGCATAACGCCACCAGAGCCTAACATGGCATAAAAACGAGCCATTTGAGCGGTACTTACAGCTAAGTTATAACCAAATGATAATGCAGCAATTTCATGATCTGACCAGCGTCGATTTGGGTAAAATAAACCGCTGCTTTCACCAACCATGCCTGTACCACTATCACTGCCAAACCCCACCTTTTGGTAAAGCCCTACAAAATAGTCTTTTGGTACTTCTTGACTGACCTTAGTTACACCCATATTACTTGAATACTTTAAGATTTCTCTTAAGGTCATCTCACCATGGTTACGGGTATCTTGCACAAGGCTGCCACCCACACGCATCCAGCCAGGATAAGTATCAATAATTGAATCCGGTTGAATTGCGCCGTAGTCTAAACCAGCTAAAATGGCTAGTGGCTTAACAGTAGAGCCTGGCTCAAACAAATCGGTGATAGCACGGTTACGACGCTTATGCGGTGCGGCATCATTCAAGTTATTAGGGTTAAACGATGGGCTATTCACCATAGCTAATACTTCGCCGGTTTTTACATCAACAACCATGGCTGAACCCGAAGTAGCTTTATAGGTTAGAACTGCTGATTTTACTGCTTTATAAGCAATCGCTTGAATGCGCTGATCAATACTTAAATGAATGTTTTCAGGCTCAACACGTTCACGCTCATCAAGCACTTCTACTTCACGGCCTTGGGCATCTTTACGAATGGTGCGCTGACCTTCAACACCCGTTAACGCCTTTTCATAAAGCTTTTCGATTCCCTCAATACCATGACCATCAATGTTAGTAAATCCAATAACATGGGCTGTTACTTCACCGGCAGGGTAATAACGTTTTGACTCATCAAGTAAGTGGATACCTGGTAAACGAAGATCACCAATATAGTTAGCAACAGCAGGGGTAACCTGACGTTTTAAGTAGACAAAACGACGCTTTGGATTATCACGAAGGCGAGAGTTAACTTTACTTGGGTCAATACGTAATACATCCGCAAGTTCACGCCAGCGAATATCATTATTGTAATAAGCGGCAATACGTTTATCTAACTCAACCGTATTTTCAGCCAGTGCTTGTTGATCTTCACCATTTTTTCTAGCTTGACGAAGAACTTTACTGATCAGTGATTTATGCAGCGCTTTCGGATCCGCATACACACTTACCACAGGTACGCTGACCGCCAACTCTTTGCCATTGCGATCGAAGATCATGCCACGTTGCACATGTTGTTTTTCAACACGCACAGTTCGTTTATCACTTTCAGAACGCGCTTTATCTGGTTCAATAACCTGTAAAAAAGCGGCACGCGCAACCAGCGTCATAAAGACTAAAAACACCACTGAGCACACCAGCAAAAAACGCCATGTGATTAAGGTATTTGTTGGCTTTTTCCCTCTGCTTCTCATCGCAGTATTACCACCTGTTCGTCTTGGCTAGTTGGCCGTTTCATTTCTAATTGCATAGTCGCGACTTCTTCAATGCGCGCATGCTGTGAATAAAACTCTTCTTCTACGAGCAAGTAACGCCACTCAAGATCGAGCTCATCACGCTCTTGCAATAATTTGTCTTGTTCAATCAATTGCTGACGCGCTAGATGCGTCACCTGAACCACACTCAAACTAGATGCGAGGATCACAACCAACAAGGCCAAGGTCAGCTTATTAGCTCCTAGGCCTTTGAAAATTTCTGTAAATAAATTAGGTTGGCGATGTGTCGCTTTAGCTTTCATTACAACCTCTGCGCAACCCTTAACACTGAACTACGTGAACGCGGGTTTGCTTCAATCTCCGCCTTACTCGGCTTAATGGCTTTACCCACTGCCTTTAACGTCAGGTTTTTGTTTATTTGTGCGTCCGTCAAAGGCAGACCTCTGGGTATCGCCTCTCCCTTACTCTGTTTTTTAATAAACTGCTTAACAATGCGATCTTCTAACGAGTGGAACGAAATAACCACTAAACGTCCCCCTGGTTTTAAAACCTCAACAGCGGCTTGCAATGCAGTTTGAATTTCTTCAAGCTCACTATTGATATAAATACGGATCGCTTGGAATGTGCGTGTAGCTGGGTGTTTGTGCTTATCTTTAACTGGCACAGCTTCATCGACTAAATCAGCAAGCTGCTTAGTGCTTGTGATTGCAGTGTGCTCACGTGTTTCAATGATCTTATGAGCAATTCGACGACCAAATTTTTCTTCGCCATAGGTTTTAATCACATGCGTGATATCTTCTAGTTCAGCTTCAGCTAGCCATTGTGCAGCACTGCGACCACTGGTTGGATCCATACGCATATCAAGTGGGCCATCTTTCATAAAACTAAAACCGCGTTCAGCATCATCAAGCTGTGGTGAAGAAACACCGATATCTAACAAAATACCATCAACTTTACCGATCAAATCGTTATCTTCAGCAACCACTTTTAGGTTTGAAAAACGAGTGTGAGCAATTGAAAAACGCGCATCATCGGCAAATTTTTCGGCGGCTTTAATAGCTTGTGGATCCTGATCAATCGCCTGTAAGCGACCTTGTTCACTTAAACGCGCAAGAATTTGCCCCGAGTGTCCACCGCGACCAAATGTGCCATCCATGTAAATGCCTTCAGGTTTAATATCCAAAGCATCTATGGTTTCGTCCATCAGTACAGAGACATGTTCAAATTGCGCTGTCATTAGCTATTATTTGCCTTTTTCTTTGTGTCGTTAGAGTGAGAAGTTATCGAACTCAGGATTCGCCTCAAAATCGCCTAGGCGTTCAATTTCAGTATCTTGGCGCATTTGTTCATGCCAACGATCTTCATCCCAAATTTCGAACTTGTTCATCAAGCCAACCAACATGATTTTTTTTCCTAGTTCTGCATGGGCTCGTAACGAAGGTGCCAGCAAAATTCGGCCATTTTTATCTAATTGATATTCTGTGGCATTGCCGAGCAACATTCGTTGCATGCGGCGAGCGCGTGGATTCATATTTGAAATTTTTAATAGTCGCTCTTCTATTTCAAGCCACTCGGCTAACGGGTATAACCACAAGCAGGGCTCGTTTAAAGCAACAGTGCAAATAACCGTTCCCTGATCTTCAGACAAGATCGCATCTCGGTACTTAGTTGGTACCGCAAAACGTCCTTTATCATCCAAACTCAGTGAGCTCGCACCCCGAAACATAACATGCCTTAAATTAGGTTATTTATTGTAACTGACTATCTCTGATCCAATTTGATCCACTAAAAACCACTTTTTACCACAGTGCTCCAGTTTAGGGCTTGACAAGCTATTTTGTCAAGTAACTAGATCATCTTCAGTGCCTTCTAAAGCCAGAAAAAATAAGGCCTCAAGCAAAGCCTCTGAATTACGTGGGAAAAAGTGGAAAACATAGAAAAAAATTTTTTTTCCAATTTTATTGGCAATCTAATGGGGAAAAATGGTTAATGAATAACCAATGAACAATTACAAAATTATCTTATTCTGTAATTTTTACTTAATCACCCTGCAAGAGTTACGAAAAACCACTAACCAAGAACGCAATAAAAAGAATAAACAATTGAAAATTATTGATTTTATATTTTGGTATGAAGGTTGCGATGAATTAATCACCAATTAAATGGCAATTTTTAAGGAATGATTATGACTACCGCAACTTCAAAATCGAATTCAAGCACGGCAACAAGTAACAGTGCAAACTCGAACGCGGCTCAAGTAGAGGCGCCATTCACAGAAAAAGCGACAGAGGCAGCTCACCACGCAGTAGATGCATTATCAACACGCGCTGCTAGTGCTGAACATAGTGTACGTCAGGGTGCATCTAGCTCTGCTCAAACGCTTTCGGAAAAGCAAGCAATAGCACGCGCTAAAATTAATGAATACAGTGGTAAAACTCGTAAACTTGCATCAGAAAACCCTCTTGCAACAGCAGGTATTGCATTTGCTGCAGGCATGTTAGTAACTGCTCTTATTCGTCGTAAGTAATTGTTATGCAAACTTCTCAATCTACAGATGAGAAAACGCAAGATGCCACTGATCAGCCATTAAACGCTGATCAGTGGCAAGATCACCTTGCTAAATTATCTGACTACGGCAAACAGCTATACATTGACTATCGCAAACAAACTGGGACTTGCAAAAAGCTTGCAGCTGCTGAGTGGCGCTTATCAACACGTTCACTCGCCTTAACTATTATACTACTTGTCTGTTTTGCCGGTGGTTTAGTGTTACTTTGGGCTGGTTTACTTGCTACTGTCGGTATCGCGATATTCAGCTTTAGCCAATCATTGTGGTTAGCCGCTATTTCACTGATTGCATTACAATTGATTTGTCTTGCATGGCTTTGGAAGAACATTGGTTATGTCAGCAGTAAAATAGGGTTTGATCATACGCTAAAAAGTATTCGTCAATTATTGAATATTAGTAAGGATGAATGATGTTAATTGATTATTTTATTAATAAACCGCAACACAGAGTAACTAAGCTAAGCCAGCAAATGGATTTACAAGATGAGCTTAAACGTCAACACCATCAAGCGTTCAAATACCGTTTAAAACGCTTTGCGGTAAGTAAAGTGGGTGTTGCCAGTGCCTTCACTGCGGGTATGGGTTATGAAGCACTTAATAACTCAGACCCCAAGGACAGTAAACTGAAACAAGTCAGCCGCTTCAGCTGGTTTCTGCGTTTGTTGTGATCATTATCATGTAATGTTTGCTTTTTACTTCTCTTTGCCACCTATTTTCATTACCTTAAACACAAACGAGCAATTTGTGAGAATGTAAGGTGAAGAAAAGGATTGTACTAACTGGTGGCCCTGGCGGTGGTAAAACAACAGCCATCGATCTATTAAGACGTGAATTTTCTAATCAAATTGTTGTTGTACCAGAATCTGCGACCATGCTGTTCAGCGGTGGTATAGAACGTGGTGATGCAACTCACCTGATCAAAGCTCACCAACAAGCTATCTTCAGCTTACAAAAACACCTTGAACATATTCAACGAACCATGCACCCAGATCGTTTAATGCTTTGCGATCGTGGTAGCTTAGATGGACTTGCCTACTGGCCCGGTGAGCAAGATGAGTTTTTTGAGTGTCTGAATACCAACCTACATACCGAGCTTAATCAATATGATGCAGTGATCTTTTTTGAAACAGCAGCGAAGTCTGGGCAAAGTATTCATTCTAATAACCCAGTTAGAAACGAGTCTGATCAGCAAGCCATATTGCTTGATGACAAACTGCAAGCAGTTTGGTCTCAGCACCCTAATTTTAATTTAGTGAAAAGTTCAGAGTCATTTATTCAAAAGGTGATGTTTGGCATCGACACTATCCGCAAGGTCATGGATAGTTATAACTAACAGTTCAATCAGTCATTAAACTGTTAGTTATCAGAGTCTATTAACCACGGTTATGAGGCCGAGCGTAGTCTATATCAGGCCCTTTTGGCACAACTTGAGTTGGGTTGATCATAGTGTGGCTAAAATAGTAATGACGTTTTATATGATAAAAATCAACGGTCTTACTTACACCTTCAATTTGATATAACTCACGTAAATAGTTGCTGATCGCCGGATAGCTTTCGATAGTACGCAAATTACATTTAAAGTGGCCCACATAAACACTGTCGAAGCGAATTAAGGTGGTAAATAAACGCCAGTCGGCCTCAGTCAGTGTGTCCCCCACTAAATAACGATTAGCTGATAATCGTTGCTCAATTTTATCAAGAGCTGCAAAGAGATCATCAAAGGCTTCCGTGTAAGCTTCTTGCGTTGTCGCAAAGCCTGCACGATACACCCCATTATTAATGTTGTGATAAACAAACTCATTAACTTCATCAATTTCAGAACGTAACGATTGCGGATAAAAGTCGCGTTCATTACCTGTTAGGGCATTAAACGCGTTATTAAACATTCTGATAATTTCAGCAGATTCGTTGCTAACAATACGCTGCGTTTTTTTATCCCAAAGCATGGGAACCGTAACACGACCTGAATAATCGGCTTTGTTACGCGTATAAATTTGATGCATAAATTCGCTATCGAAAAGTGCATCACCGGTGCTGTGATTGTCTTTATCAAAGGTCCAGCCATGCTCTAGCATGTCAGGACTGACAACCGACACACTGATATAATCTTCAAGGCCTTTTAAATGGCGAAAAATCAAAGTGCGATGAGCCCACGGGCAAGCTAAAGAGACATATAGATGGTAACGATCTTTCTCAGCTTTAAAGCCCGCATCACCGCTTTGCCCTGCACTACCATCAGCTGTAACCCAGTTGCGTAACTGGGCTGCCTCACGTTTGAACTCACCTTGATTGTTATCGGTGTCGTACCATTTATCTTGCCATTGGCCATTTACTAGTAATCCCACAATAACCTCCTATAGTGTGCCAAATTTACCTAGCTGATAGTCACGTACTGCTTGTTGTAACTCAGCTTGGGTTGTCATTACAAACGGGCCCATATGAGCGATTGGTTGCTTAAGCGGCTCACCGGCCAGAATTAACGCCCCTGCACCCGTTTGCGAGTTAAACTCAATGTCACTACCAGGCTCTAAAATCAATAAGCTACCTGCTTTAACTGGTCCGCCCTGTTCAGTATGAATTTCTCCGGTATGGATATAGATCATCACCTTAGTTTGTGTAAGCGGTGTATGGTAAAACTGCGTGCCAGCCGGTAAAGTCACATCAGCAAGCATGCCATCAGCGGCGAGATCTTGTAGGCTAGAGTCCTGCTTTTCACCTGCAAATTGCCAGCTTCCAGCTAATGCTTTTAGCTCAACACCTTGCTCATTTTGAGTCGTTGGTGCTGGCGCTTCAGTGGTATCTTGATATCGCGGCGCTCTTAGCTTCTCTGCACTTGGCATATTTAACCAAATCTGAAAGCCATGCATACCTTCTTTAGCATCTGCTAATGGCATTTCACTGTGGATCACACCAAAACCGGTACTCATCCACTGCACATCGCCAGCACGAATTGCTTTTTTGTTACCCATTTGATCTTGGTGCTCAAAGCCACCTTTAATAATATAAGTAAAGGTTTCGATACCACGGTGAGGGTGCGCAGGAAAGCCGCCCATAAAATCACTATGATCATCGGATTTAAGCTCATCGATCATTAAGAAAGGGTCTAAGTACTTGCCATCAAAACCTGGAATACGGCTGATGTTTACACCATCACCATCTTGTGTGGCATGGCTATTTAATTGTTGAATCACTTTCATAACTTTACTCCCGTAAATTGTATGAAGTGATTTTAGGCGCTATTTTAACTAACAACCATGAGTAAAATAAGCATCTAACGTTCTATAAAAGCGAATACTAAAGAGGTTCTATATCATCGCTCTGCGTTATTTCATGCTCAGTTTGAAGATTTGGCAAAGTTAAATAAAAGGTGGTGCCTGTCTGTTCTTCAGATTCGAAACTAATCGAGCCCTTTAATTTTTGCGTAACTAAATTCATAACAGCATAAAGCCCTAGACCAGTATTTTTTTGGACACGCTTAGTAGTAAAAAAAGGATCAAATATTTTATCTTGAATATCTTCGCTTATGCCGCAGCCATTGTCTTTAACACTTATAAAAACATTATTATGTTTAAAACTTGCTGAAACTTCTATTTTTGCGCCTTCTATCTGCCCATCAAACGCATGAAAAAAAACATTTGAAAACAAGTTTGTCATAACGTGATTAAATGTTCCTGGGTAACTTTGAATTTTTAAATCATCGGGTATGTTAAAAATCACCTCAACATTTTTATTTTTAGAATCTGACTTAAACGACATCACAATATCATGCAGATGCGGATTCAAGTTAATTACCCTTAATTCATCACAATGCTGATCAGCGGCAATTTGTTTAAAGCTTGTTATCAATTCAACTAATCGATCTAAATTAGAATGAAGTAATAAGCTAATTTCTTCTGAAGTATGTACATATTTTTCAAGTGAGCCTTTACTAACGCGTTTATCAGCTAGCACTTTTCCCATCTTTTTATTTTCATCTTCAAGGTAACTGACAGCTGTTATACATATACCTACAGGCGTGTTGACTTCATGTGCTACCCCAACAACTAGACGACCTAGTGCTGCTGTTTTTTCTGCTTCCATTAAGTATTTTTGAGTCTTTGCCATTAAATCCATAGATTCTTTAAGCTGCACGTTTTTCTCAGTCAAAGAAGATGTTTTTTCTGCCACTTCAGCTTCAAGTGAAGACACATATAAATGATTAAGTGATTTGCGCAAACGGCCGATAAAATACAGCACAATTAAAATGGTAATAAAGCAGCAAAAAGAGAAAAGCGACATCAAGTAGTGATCTCGCGTCGCGATATCAAGGTTTTGTTCGGTTCGATAATCTAACATAAACAAAAAGTTATTAATGTGACTCATTATTTCTGACTTTGCCAAAAAGTAATCATCACTATACAAACTCAGAATCGCGTCAATTTGCTCCTTTTCCATATTCTCGTCAGGTTTATTTGCTAAAGCTTGAAAAGCAGCGTACTCAATTTTTGTTAAATCATTTGATGCTTTTTCTGCAAGCCGGATTTGTTGCATCTCCTCATCTGTTATACCAATGGAATTTAGCATAACTTGGAGTGATTTTTTTTCACCGTCAGGAAATGGAGCCTTACCGTTATGAGGCATTAACATATCCCAATAAACGCGGTGATAATCTTCTGGACGTGGCGCTTCACCATTTCGAATAGCTAGAATTTGGTTAAAAAAGTCTAAAAATTTAGTATTGCCTGTTACTGTATAAGCCCTTGCCATTAAACTTAATTGATCTGAACTTTGCCTGACTTGCTCAGCCAAAATATAAGACTGATATCTAACTTTAGTTTCAGCCTCTATGGTTTTTAAACTGCCATACATTAAATAAACTGACAAAGCCGTTAACCCAGCTAGAATTACAGCAACCAAGTTAAGTAAAGATAAACGCTTAATATTAAGTTGGAGCTCTTTTTGCATTTCATGACCTATAAATATGATTACAGCTAGTTAGAGATCGCAGATTTAACTTTCTGACCTACTGATACGTAAAATCACAGTACGAGTCATAAAAACCAAAATCGAACTTTAGGATTAAATATTTAATAGAAGTCAATTCTAAAAATGTCAATTAGGGCCTAGGGATTACCTAAAGTCTAGGAGTAGCTCGACTGCGTCTTATTGCTCATTTTCTCGTTGTTTAATTGTCAATCTATCGGCCACGATCGCGCCGCGTTTCCCTACAGCTTTTTCTGGCCCAATAGTGCTATCAACTAGAGTTTGTTGCTCTGTACTAGCATTGATAGCCGCACCAAAAATGATGATATATGCGCTGATATAAAGCCACATCAACATGATCACCACACCACCTAGCGATCCATAGGTTTCGTTATAACTGGCAAATTGAGATACATAATATGAAAAACCAATTGATGCGATGATCCACATTAACGTAGCAAGCATTGAGCCTGGGGTGATCCAGCGCCATTTGGCAGGCGTTCTATGCGGTGCATAACGATATAAAAATGCTAAAGCGCAATTAAAAATAATGGCTAATAGTGGCCAAGTAATAAGCTGAATCATTAAATCGATAAGCTCAGTTAAGCCAACTAAGTTAAGCACTATTGGCAAAATACCAATGATCAATAACGCCACCAACGCAACCACAATAGCACCTAACGAAAATAAAAAACGCACCACTAATGCCATAAAAAACTGGCGCTTATTGCGCTGATGATAAGTAATGTTGCAGGCAGTGATGAGAGCTTGGCAGCCTTTGCTGCTACTCCAAACAGTCAATAATAAAGTACCTATGGCACTGGCACTCAATACCTTTTGCGATTGCTGAGTGATACCACTAACCTGTAGCAAAATGATGTCACGGCTACTTTCAGGTAAAATGGCAATCACTTTACCAAGCTGATCATAAATATCTGTTGGCGAGGCAAAATATGCATACACAGAGACAATAGCCGCCAGCGCAGGGAAAATAGCCAACAGAGCATAAAATGCCACGCCTGCCGCCACAAAAGATAAATTGTCTTGTGATAGGTTGTGATAAACCCGCTTGCAGATATCCCACCAGCCTCGCATTGGGATCTCCATTGGTGAGCGAGCTTGGTAACCTCGGTTGTCCTTACTCATAAGCGACCTAAAAAATTGCTTTAATCACTCTCAAGCTGCAAACAACTTGCCAGTAATAATGGCGTCTGAATTGCATTAAGCTAAGCTTATAAAAACAGTATAAAGGTCCATGGAGTGGTGCGATGAATTATTATTTACTTATTAAAAATCAATTGGCTAGTTTGTTTACACCGACAGTTTCAGTAACATCGCAAGCAATCCCTGAGAGCTTATCTTGGCAAGACTTAAACTCTCAAATTACGAAGTTTTTACATACTACATGGCAAATGTTACCTGCACTAACACTCGGTATTGTAGCCATCATTATCTGCTACTTATTAGCTCGTCCTTTATCGTATTTATTAATCAAACCGCTTGGCTTTGTCAGTGAAAGTAAACTTTTACATGTGGTAACTAGGCGCTTTTTTAGCATCATTATCATCTTGTTTGGGGTGTACTTATTTTTGCGTCTTGCAGGGCTCACCAGTTTTGCCGTGGCGATTATGAGTGGTACTGGCTTAGTCGGGCTTATTTTAGGTTTTGCTTTTCGCGATATCGCCGAAAACTTTATTTCAAGTATGCTGCTTAGTGTGCAGCGCCCTTTTCGTATTGATGATGTTATCGAAGTTGATGGTCGTTTAGGGGTAGTTAAAAAGGTTACGGCTCGCGCCACCACCTTGGTTGATTTTGATGGTAATCACATTCAAATTCCCAATGCGACCGTCTATAAAAACGTCATTAAAAACCTCACCGCAAATCCTAAAATGCGAGGTCACTTTAACGTTGGCATTGGCTACGATAATGACATTCGCTATGCCCAACAATTAGCAATGAATGTGGTTAATCAAAACCCTGCTGTTATTATTGATCCGCCAAGCCAAGTGTTAATTGATTCTTTAGGCTCAGCGACTTTAAATCTAACCATTTATTTTTGGGTTAATAGTAACGAACACAGTACTATCAAAGTGGCATCACAATTAATGCGAGAGCTGGTCAATACCTATTTAACAGAGCAAATAAGCATGCCTGATGATGCTCGCGAGCGAATTATTTTAAATAGCGAAAACGATACCGGGCAGCCATACAATAGTGTAAGCGCAGAGCCAAAAACAGCAAAATCATTCGACGATCACAGCCTTGATGATGTTAGCAGTGATGCCGATGATATTCGCGAACAAGCAGATCAATCTCGCGACCCAGAGCAAGGTAATAACATTATTTGAGACAAAGATTATCAGGCTTCGTCTTTGGGTTTATCTTGCATTGCACGTTTAAACCCTTTAATTGATGTCCCTAAGTCACCACCGATCCGTGACAGTTTTTTTGTGCCAAATAAAAGCACCACAATTGCGGCAATAATAGCTAATTGCCAAACACTTATTCCTGCCATAATAACCTCCTTAAGGTTTAGGTAATTTGTCAGTATGCTACTAGCTCTAAACAGTGATTACGTCGATCCCCAAAGCAACCAATGACTCAACAAATTCAGCTGGCATGTTTTTATCGGTTACTAGCACATCGATTGATTTTAGTGGTAATACATTATACAAAGCCCGTTTACCAAATTTACTTGAATCAGTTACAGCAATCACTTGATCTGCACGTGTGCACATTGTTCGGTTTAACATTGCTTCAGGCTCATAATGGGTGGTGATCCCCGCTTCAGGATCTATGCCATCCACTCCTAAAATAACCTTTTTGAAATTATATTTACTGAGTGCTTGTTCAACTTCATTTGAGTAAAAAGACATTGATTTCTTGCGCAATTGCCCACCCAGCATAAATACATTGGCATCGTCTATATCAGCCAGTACATGCGCAATATTGAGGCCGTTTGTCATCACGGTTAAGTCTTGTTTGTTGGTCAATGCTTTCGCGACTTCTTCGGTTGTGGTGCCCGAATCAATAATTAGTGAATCGCCATCATCAACTAAATTTGCAACAGCTTTTGCCAGTAGAACTTTCACAGCATAATTTTCGTTATGCTTATCTTTAACTGATAACTCTTTGACCAATTTATCACAAGCAATTGCGCCGCCGCGAGAACGAACAACCAGACCACGCTTGCCCAGTTCGTTAAGATCATGGCGAATACTAACCTCAGAAATATCAAAAGTTTTCGCAAGATCTTTAACATTTACTTTGCCATTTTCCTCGGTCATCAGAACGATTTTTTGTCTTCTTTCTATTGTGGTTAGCATAGCTGGCCTGTTGTTTATATAGCTGCTTTCAAATTCGTAGTTCAATATTACACAATTTACAGTTTCAAAGCCAAGCTTAGTTTCGAAATAAAATAAAACTTTCAAAACTTACGAAAAATGTTTTATCATTAATCTACCGTTAACTTATTGGTGACAAAAATGACAACACAAAGCTCACTATTAGAGCAAACAGAACACACCAACCGTACACAATTACTACCTATGTTGATCATAGGTGGCTTGTTTTTCTTATTTGGCTTTATAACTTGGCTCAATGGATCTTTGATTCCATTTCTACAAATGGTCTGTGATCTCAACCATATTGAAGCTTACATGGTGACATTGGTGTTTTATATCGCCTATACCGTCATGGCACTGCCGAGCGCTAAGATATTGAAATTATTTAGTTATAAGCATGGTATGTCATTTGGTTTAGGCACCATGGCATTTGGCGCGTTGTTGTTTATTCCTGCCGCACAAATTCAGGCTTATTGGTTATTTTTGGTTGCCTTATTTACTTTAGGAAGCGGCCTCACCTTATTACAAACCGCTGCGAATCCTTACATCGTGCTAATTGGTTCTAAAGACACGGCAGCCGTACGCATTAGCATCATGGGTATTCTCAATAAGAGCGCAGGTGTGGTTGCTCCATTGCTCTTCTCTGCGATTGTATTTAGCGACATTGCCAGCTTTAGCCCTGAAGCTCTCGCCCAATTGAACAGCATTCAAAAGCAATTACAGTTGCAAGAATTGGCTAATCGTTTAATAACGCCTTACTTTGTAATGGCAATTGCGTTAGCGATATTAGCTGCGTTGATTATGCTGGCTCCATTACCTGATATTGAGCAACCAAAAACTAGCAACAACAGCGAGAGCAAATCAGTACTGCAATTCCCACACTTGGTTTTAGGCGTGATAGCTCTATTCTTTTACATAGGTGCAGAAGTCATTGCCGGCGACACCATTGGCCTTTACGGCAAAGAACAAGGGGTATTGCAGTTCGCTGAACTCACCTCTTACACCATGGGCTTTATGGTGCTAGGTTATGTGTTAGGTATCGTGTTAATTCCTCGCTTTTTTAGTCAGCAACAGGCGCTGATATTTTCCGCGTTAAGTGGTTGTGTGTTTTCACTTGGCATCATTTTGATTGATCCGCAACAAACTGCGATTGCAAACGTAGTGCTCTTTTGGCTTGCTGATAACAGTTTTCCAGATACTGTGTTATTTGTTGCATTACTTGGTTTATCGAATGCGCTGGTATGGCCGACCATTTGGCCTATGGCCCTTGCAAACCTTGGTGATAAAACCCAAACCGGCGCGGCATTACTGATTATGGGGATTTCTGGTGGCGCGCTATTGCCTTTGGTATACGGTGTATTTGCAGAATATACAGGCAATGCACAACAAGCTTATTATCTGTTGATCCCTTGCTATGCGTTTATTCTTTATTACGCACTGATTGGTCACAAACTAACAAGTTGGCGTAAGTAACGACATGGGCAGGCTTAGTTGTTTTACTATTTAACTAGCCTGCAATTTTTCTGATGTGAAATAGCCCAGTAGCAAAAATTCACGCACGGTAAAAATACACTTATAAATTAAATACTCGTCACGCTTATCAAGGCTCACTTCTGAAAGAGGTAAGGCTTGCTGCGCTATTATGCGCTGTTGCTGCAGTGAAGAAATAGTAAATAAACCTGTGAGTTTATCTGCTAATTGCGACGATGAAAGAGCACCTTCTGCAATCAGCTCTGCGCCTTTTAAGCATGCCGTACGCTCAGTCGTAGTTAGTGTATTTGCTAGCATTAAATCTGTGAAAGCGACTAAATTAAAATACAGCTGTTCATTTGGCTCCAGTTCCAAAATAACCGCCTGCATTTGCGTGACCACATCCCGGTGAGCCGCTGTTTTAAGCACCTCAAAATGATTGTCATCCACTTTATCAAATAGCTGAGTCGCAGCCACTGGCGTAATAGCCGCACCTAATAATGCTGCTAAACATTTAATCGCATTTCGCCTTTGTAGATCAGCCATTGAACACCCCATTTTGATAATGTCGTGCAGCATGATCGGCGGCTCTTGCAGTAAATGCCATATAGGTTAACGAAGGGTTCTGATAACCCGACGAGCACATAAACGAGCCATCAGTGACGTAGACGTTTCGCACACTATGAATTTGGTTGTAACGATTAAGCACTGAGGTTGTAGCATCATGCCCCATACGCGCAGTTCCCATTTCGTGGATGGCCTGCCCCGGCGCTGAGCCTTTATCGTATGCTTGTACATTTTGATAACCTGCTTTGCTTAGCATCTCGACGGCTTGCGCTTTCATATCCTCGCGCATGCGCTGCTCGTTTTCAGCAAATTGGCAATCAAAATTAACTAAAGGTAATCCCCATTGATCTTTTAATACCGGATCTAAGCTCATTTTATTACGATGATAAGGCAGGCATTCACCAAAGCCTATTAATGCAACTTGCCAAGGCCCAGGTTTGGCAAGCTCTTCTCGAAAAGCCTTACCAAAGCTAAGTTCTTTAAAGCCCCGTCGCCAATCTTTGCGTGTTGCGTATCCTTGATAGCCATAGCCGCGAATAAAGCTGTGCTGCTCGCTATCATTAAGATTTCGAAAACGCGGAATATGAAAGCCAACGGGTCTGTCGCCATCATTAAAGTCATCAGCAAAGCCCCTAGGCTCGCCAGTTGCGCCAACCCTAAAATGGTGATCCATGAGGTTATGACCAAGCTCTCCACTATCGTTCCCTAAGCCATTAGGAAAACGTGCAGAAGTTGAATTTAATAACAAGGCTGTTGTTGCCACCGTTGATGCACAGCAAAAAATAATCTTCGCTTGCGCGATACGCTCTTTTTTAGACTCAGCATCAATTACTTTCACACCTGTGGCTTGCCCGCTATCTGGATTGTAAATAATCTCTTTGGCAATGGAGTGAGTCTGAATTGTGAGTCGCCCAGTACGCATCGCTGCAGGTAAGGTAGAGGCTAAACTACTAAAATAACTCCCTGCTGGGCAGCCTCGCATACAGCGGTTGCGCTTGCTGCATGGTGCACGACCTTGCTCAGGCTTTGCCTTGGTTAAATGGGCTACTCGACCGATGGTGAGGTGACGGTTAGTGTAGTGAGTTAATAAACTTTGTTTAAGCTGCTGCTCTACGGCATTAAGCGCAAAAGGAGGCAAGTAAGGTCCATCAGGTAGCTGAGGTAAGTTCAGCGCTTCGCCGATAACCCCAATGTAGGCTTCAACTTTATCGTACCAAGGTGCAATATCTTGATAACGCACAGGCCAATCAATGCCGTGACCATCTTGTTTGTTGGCTGCAAAATCTATATCACTGAGGCGCAAGCATTGCCGCC
The DNA here is from genome assembly GCF_017808125.1 of Pseudoalteromonas sp. PA2MD11. NCBI lineage: Bacteria > Pseudomonadati > Pseudomonadota > Gammaproteobacteria > Alteromonadales > Pseudoalteromonadaceae > Pseudoalteromonas > Pseudoalteromonas sp. PA2MD11. Next base: position 21,307 of record NZ_JADKNF010000005.1, on the reverse strand, counting down.
CCCAAGTTAATGAGCGACCACCAAGATGATAACCTCTGATCCAATCAAAACGCTGTGATTCTTGATAAGGGTGCTGCAAATCGTTCACAAACCAGTGTTTTATTGATTGCTTGGTGGCATAGCCAGTGCGTGCTTGTTTAGCTTGGTTGCGCTTTTCTAGCAGGCTGGGCCTGTCGCGAAAAGGCAGTTGCCAATCGTCTTTAAAGGCAGTGATATAGTCTGTACCGTGCACAACCTGCCTGCCACGTTCTAGTAGCAGTACATTGAGTCCTTTTTCGGTTAGTTCTTTAGCAGCCCAGCCGCCAGTAATGCCACTGCCAATAACAATGGCATCGAATACTTTTGCCTGCATTCTCACTTAACTTTTAAAAGATTTGCTTACCCGCACAGATCGTTGCTTGAACAGAAAAGTCTTTATCGAGCAGGGCAAAATTAGCCTGTTTACCTACCGCAATACTACCTATTTGCTCCGCTTTATTTAAAAACTCAGCGGGTACTAAACTGGCCATGTTAGTTGCTTCAACTAGGCTTGCGTCGGTTAGGTTATAAAAGCGCTCAACGCCAACTTCCATGGTTAATGTACTGCCTGCTAAAGAGCCGCTCTCAGTTCTTGCAACACCTTGCTCAACCACAATAGGAAGCTCACCTAAACGGTAGCGACCATCTTGTAAGCCTCCGGCGCTCACGCAGTCTGTGATCAGAGCAATTTTATCAGCCCCTTTTAAACGGTAAACCATGTTCATGATGCTCGGGTGCAAATGAATACCATCAGGAATAAGCTCAACCATGGCATCGCTGTCCATCAACAGTGCGCCTGTACAGCCGGGATCACGATGATGAATACCGCGCATACCATTAAAAATATGCACACCACCGCAGGCACCATGAGCAAGAGCTTTTGTTGTTTGCTCAAAATTAGCATCTGTATGACCCAGCATCACACGCACACCTTTATCGGTGATATAGCGGATCATGTCGAGGGATTTAAGTAGTTCTGGCGCCAACGCAAATGAGCTTAAGCAACCTTCACATGCGGCATAAATTTCATCAAATCGCTGTTTAGTAAGCTCTAAAAAAAATGACTCGTTATGCGCGCCTTTATGTGCTTCTGCAAAGAATAAACCTTCGTTATAAGCCCCTAGCAACTGCGCCCCAGCCAAGCCTTTTTTATAGGCACTCGCCATATTTTTATAAGCTTGAATTGAGACGTCCCAGTCTGCAGTCACCGTTGTGCCAACAAACCCCGTTACGCCGTGCTTTGCTAAAGACCGAGAAATAGTCTCTAACGATTCTGGCGTGCCGTCCATAATATCGCAGCCTTCACGACCATGAATATGCAAATCGATAAAGCCCGGAAATAAGCTATGCTCACCTAAATCTATTACTTTAATCTCTGGCTCAATTTGCGTGGTAATAGCAGTAATTTTACCTTGCTCGACCAAGACCGCATGATCGAGTAAAACCGTCTCAGAAGTCACCACTTTTGCGGCCTTTAAATAATAGCGATTAAGATCCGTTGGAATTAGCATGAACACTTCCTATTATTGCAGCGCCTCTTACGCCGCTAGAATCACCAAACTTTGCACGCTTCACGTCGGGCACGGCAAAACCTGAAAATAAATGAGTTTGAATCGCATCAGGGAGCTCTTCTACTATTGCATCAATGAGCGACAACCCCCCGCCAAGTACGATAACTTCTGGGTGCAAACTTTTACTAATAGCAGCAAAGGTTTCGCCAAGAATATCTAAGTAACAGGTGAGCACCTTTAAGGCTTGCTCATCACCTAGCTTAATATCGTTTGCCCATTCAATCGCTGATTTAGGGGATTGCGTAATATGTTGATACAGAGTTTGTACACCGGGCCCTGCAATATAGCTTTCTACACAGCCATTTAAACCACAGCCACATTTTAAAACGGGCAGCTGATATTTTTGTTGCAGATACGCAGAAAGCGGTAAATGGCCGTACTCCCCTGACATGCCCAAACCTTGGTTAAACAAGGTTCCATCAATACACATACCACCCGCAGCCCCCGTACCAACAATGGCACCAAATACTCGGCTATAACCTTCACCAGCTCCGCCATTTGCTTCTGATAAAGCGAAACATCGGGTGTCATTTAATATCGCAACAGGGCGTTTTAATAATGCTTGAAGATCGTTGGCAATCACTTTGCCTGTGGCACACGGCACATTAGCCGACAGCACTTTACCTTCATCATTAATGATACCTGGCATACCGATGCCCACCGCACCTTGGCTACTTGTTAATTCATCGGCCTTTAGCACCTGCTGATATATTGCCTGCAAAAATTGCTGATAATCATCAGTTGGCGTAGTAATACGCCAACTCTGCTGTTGCTCTAAATTATTATTAAAAATGGCGGTTTCTATTTTTGTTCCACCAATATCGAGTCCATAAACAGCCATACTCTACCTAACACTTTCTAACAAGAAGTTAACGGGTAAATAGTTACCCCTTGTACAACACGGTTAACTTCGCCCGTTGGGCAAGGATTGTCAGGTGTTAAACCGAGTGAGATTGATTTAAAAAATGCAAAAATCTGACAATAAACAATATAATACAGACCTTGCCACACATCATCCAGCGGTTGCTGCTTTGTACCTACCGATAATTTTTCTATTCGCAGGCATTGCTGTTCATTGACTAATTCATTATATAAATCAGTGTCATATAAACTGCTGTATAGGTTTCCTGATGACATCAATAATACGGCAGTTTTGGTATTAATAATGGTTTTCGGGCCATGCCTAAAACCCAAAGGCGTTTCAAAATAACTAATTAATTCACCATTTGTTAACTCTAAACACTTTAATGCAGCTTCTTTGGCGTAGCCAAGTAAAGACCCGGCTCCTAAAAACACTAAGCGCTCAACGTTACTTTGTGCAAAACGCTTAATGTCATCAATTTGCGTATCGAGTAGCTGATTAGTATGCGCCACAACTTTTTCTAATTGAACGCTATCTGGAGTAAAAATACACAGTGTTGAAATCAGCATTGAGGTAAAGCTACTTGTCATTGCAAAGCTCTCATCAAGTGTTTCTTTTGGCATTATCACACTTAAGCTATTGCTTTTAACTGATGCGCTTTTAGCTAACTCACCGTTTTCATTACAGGTAATAACCAAGTGATAACATTCATCAACGACTTGCTCTGCAATATCGACCGCTGCGACACTTTCAGGGCTATTTCCAGAGCGCGCATAAGAAATAAGTAAGGTTGGCGTGCCCTTTTGTAAAAAACCATATGGGTTTGAGACAATATCAGTGGTGCTGACAGCACATACGTCCAAATCGGTTTTCGCAGTTAAATGAGGTGTTAAAGCCTCGCCCACATAAGCTGATGTACCAGCGCCTGTTAAAACAACTTTTAAGTTATTAAGTGCTAAAATCGGCGCTAAAAAATCATTAATCTCAGCTCGCTTGTTATCAATCACTGATGCCGTATTACACCATGATTTGGGTTGTTGTGTGATTTCTCTTGCGGTCCAATAAGCGTTCTGTTGCTTAAGTTCTGTTTCGTTTAAGGATAAAAACTGTGTCATATTAAATTCTCTCTCAACACCACTTATTGATTACAAGCAAGCGAATAGCTATTCGTCACTTCCATTATTTTGTTAAGTACTAACTCACGCGGTGATGAGTTAATTTGGCCCTTAGTTAATGCTTTGTATTGCATTGGCATAAATTGGCTAAGTAAGGTCTGTGGAATAATTTGCCCTTCTAAGTTCTCAAACAGCGTTTCTACTGTTTGTTTTATCTCATCTTCAGGCCAGTAATAACGGATGCGATCGCTATAACTATAAGCCCTAAACAGCTTAGCTTCAGCACCCTGCGATGGGTAAAACTTATTCCAATAATGTGGTTTTTCTAGCATGATGCGCTCACAGACATCACGTAAATTAGAACGCTTAGCAGGTTCAACTAACTGATCTTCAATATAAGTTAAAGCAAATAAACCTTCGCGTAGTGCATAGGTAAGCTGTGGCCCCACTTTTAATATGGCAAAGTGATCTTGTACTAACTCGCGATAGCAATGATCTGGCTGGTAATCAGTAGAGTGAGCTTCATACACAAGATTATCGACAGTAGTGATAAACTCTTTCAGTTTTTGCGCTTCATTACGTTGGTAATTAAAAACTTGATGATTATCAAACTCAACCCCCGGCTGCACAACAACAGCAATAACACGCGACCACACGTCACTTATGTTTAAGCTAGCAAATGCTGCTTGATGTAATTCGATTGTTTGCTGTACACCTTCAACATGGGATACCTCAATAATTTCATGCTCTTCTGTTGCCCCACCCGGAGGGGGAACTTCAGTACCAACCACATACAGAATATCGTTATCTTTTGAGACCGACTCGGCAGCTTGGCACATCAATGCTGCACGCTTGGCAATTTCTGCATCAGCTAAACGTTCTCCATCGTCAGCGCATGGCATGCTGGCATCTAGATGAATTTTTTTAAAACCCGCACTCGCATAGGCTTTAACAAGTTCAACAGCTTTTACCATCGCAACCTCTGCAGGCTCATTCACCCAACACACAGGACCTAAGTGATCACCACCTAAAATAATGCGCTGGGTATCTAAACCCACTTTTTCGGCTATTGCATAAACAAATTCAACAAAGTCATGAGGCTTCATACCCGTGTAGCCACCAAACTGATTAACTTGGTTTGCCGTAGCTTCAATTAAAATTTCAGTGTCATCATTAAGAGCTTGCAACATCGCTGCTTCGATAACGAGTGGATGCGCGCAGCATACAGAGTAAATACCCTGCGCTTGCCCTACTCGATTGTTATTAATAATCGTTTTTAATGCATTCATGGTTCTCTCCAAGCAGCTTACATCAAAGGTTAGATATATGATTTGAAATTACAGTAGCACACAGCGAAACACCACGCAACAAAATGAAAGACAACGAAAGCGCGAATTAAAACTAAAATTTGACCTAAAAAACCATAAAAAGGCATTAAGGGTAATACAGCCACTAATTTGAAAGATTTTGAAAGCATTTAATTGTAATTAACTTTTAGTTGCGATATAACAGAAACAACTGAAACCCACTATTAAAATAATCTCAGTGATTTAGGTATCGTTATGACAATAGATAGACGTAGTTTTTTAAAATCTGCCGCAGCCATTACCGCCGCGACAGTCGTGACTGGCTGTGCGAAAAGCCAACAAGGTGATAATCAAAACACACCTCTTGCAGCACAAGGTAAAAGCGTAATGGGCTTAGCTGTGCCTGCAATGGATGTGGTGCGTGTTGGTTTTATTGGGGTTGGTCAACGTGGTAGCGGCCATGTGAAACATCTTTGCCATATTGAAGGTGTTGAAATCAAAGCTATTTGCGACACAGATAAGCTAATGCTAGATAAGTCTGTTAATTATGTTGTTGAAAAAGGCTTACCTAAACCAACTGCTTATACGGGTTCAGATAAAGCCTATTTAGATATGCTCGCTCGCGATGACATCGACATTGTGATCATTTCAACGCCTTGGAAATGGCACACACCGATGAGTGTTGAGACCATGGAAAGTGGTAAACATGCCTTTGTTGAAGTACCTGCAGCAACCACGATGGAAGAGTGTTGGCAACTAGTAAACACCGCAGAGCGCACGCAAAAGAACTGCATGATGATGGAAAACGTTAACTATGGCCGTGACGAGTTAATGGTTTTAAACATGGTTCGTAAAGGCGTATTTGGTGAGTTACTGCATGGTGAAGCTGCTTATATTCATGACCTGCGTTGGCAAATGAAAGAAATTGACCGCAGCACAGGCTCATGGCGTACTTATTGGCATACCAAAGTAAACGGTAACTTATACCCAACCCATGGTTTAGGGCCGGTTTCTCAATATATGAACATCAACCGTGGTGACCGCTTTGACTTTGTTACCTCAGTCAGCTCACCTGCACTTGGCCGTGCAGCTTACGCAGAACGTGAATTCCCTGCAGGCCACGAACGCCGTTCACTGAAATTTACTGCTGGCGACATGAACACTAGCATTATTAAAACAGTGAAAGGTCGTAGCATAATGGTTCAGCACGACACCACAAGCCCTCGCCCGTACAGTCGCCATAACCTAATTCAAGGTACTAATGGCACATTTGCTGGCTTTCCTAATCGTATTGCTCTTGAAGATGTGCCACCAGCTATCGCGAAAATTTACCAACAGCAATATGAAGCAGAGCTCGCTGCCTGGGAGAAAGCAGGTTCACAGGGTCGTAAGCCACATATGCAAAACTTCCATAGCTGGGATCAAGATATGGAAAAATGGCGTGCTGAGTTTGATCATCCACTGTGGAAACGCATGGGTGAAGAAGCAGTACGTAACGGTGGCCACGGCGGTATGGACTTCATTATGCTTTGGCGCATGATCTACTGCTTACGCAATAATGAGCCACTCGATCAAGATGTATACGATGCCGCAGCATGGTCATCAATCTTCCCGCAAAGTATGGCATCGGTTGCTGATAGAAGTAACAGTAAAACAATTCCAGACTTTACCCGTGGCGCTTGGCAAACAGGTAAGCCTCTGGGAATTGTGTCTTAACACTTTCTCTCCTGAAAAACTAAAAGCCCGCCCTTTGCCCTGCGGGCTTTTTTATTTCATTGTTCACTTCCTTTAGGGCTTTACTCTATAAAACTTTACCCACAAAAAAGCCCGCAACGTCAGCGGGCTTTTTGATTAGACTTCAACCTTACTGAGCATGAGCTGCAGCGCGGAAAATCGTGTTAGTTAACAGTACATTCATGCCTTCAAGGTAGGCGCGGTAGGTTGGTGATTGTGTAAAGCCTATCACCATGCCTTTGCCTTGCGGTTGATGCACAAGTAATGGCTTATAAGCAAGCTGTGCTTTATTTTGCTGCCATAGATAACCACTTGCTAGCACATCATCTTTACCTGTAAACCAGGCTAGGTTTTTACCTGAGTTTAGTTTTATTGGCGTGTAAATATCATTACCGTAAGCCACTGCAACAAGGTCTTTATCAACCCCTGCGGTTAACCAGTGCTCTTGGTCCACTTCAACATTGGCAAGTACACCGGCTACATAGTCTGGCGATGTATGTGGCTCAATGCTCGCTGCTTTTAAATCATTGCGAGAAGTGAATAACTGCCCTGCCACTTTACTGCTTTTATCATCGCTACTGTCGGCTTTATCTTCTCGGTAAGCTTGCTCGCGTTTAACATCTAACAAACCGTAATCAGCGTTGGTGGTAAAACGGTTAGCATTACCGAGGGCAATCAACACGCCACCTGCTTCAACCCAGCTTTTTAAATTAGCCGCGCCCGATTTACCGAGTGCTTGCTCGTAATTACCTTCGGGTAAAATAAGCACTTGGTAATCACTTAAATCAGCCCAAGCAAGCATGGGTGTGCGAATAGCTGTCACCGGGTAGCCAAGCTGTCTTTCGATAACAAAACGAGTGTTACCGGCGCTTAGCTCTCGAGTGGCTGCATCCCATGCAATCGCCACTTTTGGTGCCACCATAGGCACTGTTTTGTTACTACCAAAGCTTGGGCCTTCAATCACCCAACTTGAATCAACACCATCAACTATTGCACCAGTTTGCTCGGCAATTTGGCTAATTTTAGTCAGTAAGTCTTTATCGTTTAGGCGCTTTTCGATTACTAAGCTGCCCGCTGGGTAGTTAGTTTTATCACCTGATATAAAGGCTTGGTCAGCACTTTTCAGTTTAATGCCAGCTTGCAGTGCTGCTGTTAAAAAGCGTGCTGCGGCCGTATCACCCCAAGCAACAATATAAGCCACTGAGGCTTCTGGATTATTCACTGTGCCTAGTAATGTGTCATCGGCCTGAACCGCTTTACTAACTGCGCTAACTGCGCGACCACAACTATCGCTATCAACATTAAACATCATCGGCAGCGACCAACCTGTGACATCGTAAATTTCATCACCTAGGTTACGAGCGCGGCGTCTTTCTTGCTCTTTTACAAAAGCCTCTGCCATATCTACTTGGTCAGTAAAGGTGGTACGTACAAATACCCCGCGTGGCTGTGCAGTATCAATAAAATAGCTGCCTGCTTTGTACTTAACGCCACAGGCTTTGAAATCTTCAGTTGCTTGTTTAACTTCAACACCATGTTCAGCCATTAAGGTTGCGAGTCTATGAGCGCCTTCACGGTTACTTTGTTTAGGTAGGATATAAACACGCTCTTTGCTATCTTTACCCGAATCAATCGCATCAACTTGATATTGATAAAAGTCACCTAGTAGTTTTTCACGTTGGTTGGCAGCCCCTTCGGCAGTCGAAATTGAGGCTACAAACTGACGTTTTACAGTATTAAAATAGGTGAGTAGTTCACCGGTATTTTTCTCAAACACGTGGCCACGTGCAGAGCCGACTTCGTAAGTTGATGCTGATGCACCATAAAATACTGGCCAGCTATCACCATAACCTGGATAAAAGGCATCAAAAATTTCACGGGTAAAATAATCAAAGCCAAACTCATCAAAATACTTCGCGTGATTTTGCCCAATCGCATCCATGTTGGCGATTTGAGTTTTCGTCATATGCGGATTAAATGGCTGAGCAGCCGGTGCAAAGTAGTAAGATTGGTCGCCGCCCATTTCATGAATATCAACCACTACTTGCGGTTTATATTTATTGATTGCAGCCACTCTGCCTTTACTTTCAGGCTGAGTAAGCGCTAACCAATCACGATTCATATCAAACAAATAATGATTTGTTCGGCCTCTTGGCCACGGCTCATTATGCTCTGCACTTAACCTATCTGCACTGTGCTCAAGGCCCACGGTCGCATAATAACGAGTAACAAAGCGCTCACGGCCATCAGGGTTTTGCAATGGGTCGATAAACACCACGGTGTTATCTAAAATTTTGCTGTTAACGGCATCATTCGGGGCTGCTAGTAAGTGATATGCAGTGAATAGAGCAGCATCGGTTGAGCTAATTTCATTACCGTGCACGGCATACTGAAGCCACACAGACGTCGGTAAATTTTTAATTAGCGACTTAGCTTCTTTTTCAGAGGTGATACGCGGATCAGCCAAGGCTTGGGTGTTATTGGCGAGAGTTTCTAATGAGCGAATATGCTCCGCAGTGCCAACCACCGCATAAACCAGTTCACGACCTTCCCAGCTGTTTGCGTACTTAAACACTTTAATACGATCAGGCGCAGCTTGTTCAAGAGCGCTAAGATAACGACGCATATCGTTGTAATTGGTGATGCGCTCACCTACATCGTATCCGAGTACTTGTTTAAATGTTGGTATTTGCTGATTATAAGCCGTGCCTGGCCACATTGCTTCGGTATTCGCAGCACTGGCATTAAAGCTTGCCGTTATTGCCACAACACTCACTGAAATGGCTTTTATTATTTGTTTGGCGCTCATTATTTTTCCCAAGTAAAAGTATCTGCTTTGTACATTACAAAAGTATTGAAAATAAACAAATTAAAAACGTTAGATTGGCAAAAATTAAAGACATAAAAAAACCGCAGCAATTGCTGCGGTTATTTTCAAAATAGCAGGGCTATTTAACTAGGGTCATTTCATCAAGTAGGTAACCTGCGTTATCAACTTCTTCCATTAACCAAAGCATGTATCGAATATCAACGTGAATAGCACGGGTGATTTTGGCGTTAAAGTACCAATCTTTGGTGATTGATTCATAAGTCGAGTCAAAATTAAGACCCACTAATTCACCTTTACCATTCATGACTGGCGAACCTGAGTTACCCCCTGTGGTATCAGCGCTACTTAAAAAGTTGACTGGTACTGAGTTAACTTCAAGAGGTTTAGCCGCTTGTGACTCACAACCAAAGCTGAATAAGCTACAACTTACGCCTGGTAGACCTAAGTCACCACGGTAATACGCGCCAAATGCTTGCTTTTTGTATGCTTCAAGTACTTTATCGGTAACAACAAATGGTTTTTCACCTGTGTGTTTAGCCACTAAACCACGTAGTGATGTAAATGGCGTTTTATACACAGCATCTGCTGCTGGGTAACCATCAACTTGTGCGTAGCTTACGCGTAATGTGCCATTTGCATCTGGGTAAACTGGCTTACCTTTAGCATTATTGAAAGCGATCACGGCTTGCATATACTGCGGACGAATTTCTGCTAAACGCCCCGCCATTTCTTTTTCGTCAGCTTCTTGTGCCATGTTGGTATCGTATAGAGCAACAGCTAACTTTATGAATGGGTCGTTTGATGCTTCAAACTCTGCGACAGATTTACCAATCCAGTTAACACGTGCTTCTACATCTGTAAGCTCTGTATTAGCATAAAAAGAAGCAATAATCGCATCAAGTTCAGCTTGTGTTGTGGTATCTGTAATACCTAAGCCGTCGTTTAATGCCGCAACTTGCGCTGCTTTATCTTGCGCTAAATAGTTACCTAAGTAGCTTAACCATAAGGCTTTATCGACTTCAGGCGTAAACTGTTTTTGTAAACGCTCTAAACGCGCTTTAAGCATTGGAAGGTCACGCTCTTGGTAACCCATTTCGCGCTCTGCATTAGGTTTTTCGCTCTCTTTTGCTAAGCGATATAAACGAATCGCGGTGCTTAGTAAGTCTGCGCGTTTTGCATAATCAAAGTAAAAGTGACTTTGTTGCTGAGCATGTGCTTCAACTAATAATGACTTTAATGCGTGATATGAATCTGCGTATGCTTTACGTTCAGCACTTTGTGCAAACCAAGCTAAGTATTCTTGTTCTTGCGCAGCTTTAATACCCGGAATATCCGTTACTTTAAAGCCATCTTGTAAGCCTTCCAGTTTCTTTAAACGGTTGTTAGTGCTTTTTACACGAGAGGCATATTTAACTTGTGCTTGCTCATCGCCTTCGCTCTGCTTGGCGATTACGTCTAGGGTCATGTTATAAGTATTAAGCAATGTTGGGTAATACCAACTCGCAGAATAATTTACTTCGTCTGCAAGCTTATAGCGGCTAGTTCGACCCGGGTAACCGGCCACCAGCACACCATCACCTAAGCTTACGCCGCTCGCATTCACTTTTAAGAACGACTTTGGCTCATAAGGTACGTTATCTTCGCTGTAATCTGCAGGCTTACCATCTTTACCAACGTAACCACGTACAAAGGTAAAATCCGCCGTGTGACGTGGGTATTCAAAGTTATCAATGTCGCCACCAAAGTTACCCAGCGCTTCTGCTGGAGCATACACTAAGCGCACATCTTTGATCATCAGTTGTTTGATCATGAAGTACTCTAAGCCATGGTGAAAATCACGGACGGTACAACGGTAGTTAGGATCTGACTCACACTCGCTGATCAAAGCTTTGCGATTTGCTTGAATTGCTTCATAACGCGCTTTGCCGTGTAGTTCTGCAGGTAAGTTACCCAGTACGCGCTCAGTAACATCATCCACTTGTTCAGTTACATACAAACGCTCTTGCGGGCCTGCAGGTAGCTCTTTTGATAAATCAGCTGCTAAAAAACCTTTTTCAATTAAGTTGTTTTCTGGTGTGCTGTTATTTTGAATCGCGCCATAAGCACAGTGATGATTAGTTACCGCTAAGCCTTTTGGTGACACAAATGACGCAGAGCAATAGCCTAAACCAACCACTGCATTGAGTGGGTATTGGTTAAGATCTGCCACTTGTGATGCCGGTAATTCAATACCAACGCGGTCAAACTCGCTTTGTAATTGTTTTAATTGATGCGGTTGCCACTGCCCTTCATCAGCGTGCGCGCTACCGACAGCGACAACACCCATGAGTGCTAATGAAGTAGTAATAATATTTTTTTTAATCATGTTAATCCTAGTCAGTGCAAAGCACTATTCCATTGTTGCCTTAAAAAATCGCGCTAAGACTACCATAACCTTGATTGACTCAAGACATATTGCGATTAAATACAATTGGAGAGTAAAAATAGAGGGGAGAAAAAGCTCCTACCGTAAGAATGCAGTAAGCAGGAGCATTAGCTTCGATTCAATTATTAAGCATTGGCTTTTAAAAAGTCATAAAGTTCATCTTTAAGCACGGCGCGTTGATGCTTTTTTTCATGCATATCCGCATCTTCAATCGGCGAGTTTTGCAATTCAAGCTCACGAATTTCTTTATCCATATCATCATAACGCTGCATGGTTTTCTTGAAATGAGCATCGTGCTTCGCGAGGCTGTGGATTAGTTCATTAAACTCAGGGAATTCATTCAATAACGAGTGTTTCTCACCTAACATGGGCAACTCCTTTGGCTAGAAAATAAGGTCAATTTCACTGTATCACTCCAATAAACAGAGTCAACGCACCAACCTTGTCCAAGATCAATAACATAATAAATTATGAAAAGTCCTAATTAAAACTCCTTAAAATAATGTGCAAACACATATTAATTGAGCTCAATTGCACCCTAGCCAGCAAAATTGGTAACTTATCGTTTCTACTCGAATTGTTTATTAAAAACGCTACACTGGGTGCGTCAATTTAAAAACAACGAGAAAGATGAATGAAAGCGCAATTATCACTTTTGAGCTTAGCCTTGGTGACAAGCCTTGGTAGTGCACAGATTAGTGCGAAAGAAGCTCTGCAATTTAAAGACGTGTTTGATTTTAAATACGCAAAAGGCACCCAACTTTCTGAAGATGGCCAAATTCTTAGCTTTAGTGCCGACCCTTATCGCGGTAATGCACTAGGTCAGGTTTATACATTAAACAACAACACCCTACTAACTAGCGTTGAGCGCGGTACTCGCCCAACTATTAATAAAGCAGCAAACTGGGTGGCTTTTACTCAGGTACCAACCCTACTTGAAAAAGAAACCACCAAGAAAAAAGATGAGCTAAAGAACAACCTTGTTTTAGTGAATACTAAAAGTGGTGAGCAACAGACCTTTAACGATGTAAAAGACTATGTGTTATCGGATGATGGTGTATGGCTTGCTTACCGACTCGATAAGAAGGTAGATAAAAAAGACAGCGAAGAAAAAGACGAAAACAGCAGCGAAATCAAGCCAGACAAAAAAGATAAAAGCTTTGATTTAGCGCTTGTTAACCTTCAAGACAAAACCACGCACACTCTCAACAACGTATTCAGCTATGCGATTAGCAGCACAGGTGAGCAGTTATTAGCAAGCCAAAGCTACCATGATGGTGCCGACAACCAAGTTGTATTAGTTAATCTTAATAATGACTTTAAAACTAGTGTGTTGATTGATGAGCCGGGCGTTGTGGCAAACAAAATTGCTTGGCAGCCAAACAGCAATACCGCAGCGCTGTTAATTGGTAATTATGTGAATGATGATACTCGTCGTCGTGACCACAGCTTACAGCTTTTACAAAATGGGGCGCTTTCAACCATTAATTCTGCGGATAGCAGCTGGACTATTGGCAAAACAGCATCGCTAAAATGGTCTGAAGATGGTGCTCGTTTGTACTTTGAAAACCACCCTAAACTCGCTGCAAAAGTTGCCCTAAAAGAATACAAAGATGAAGCCTCTTTATATGATTTCGATACCATTCGCGACCAAAAGGGCCTTAACGTTTGGCACAACAAAGACGCTGAAATTAAGCCTCGCGAAGAGCAGCAATGGAACAAAGAAAATAAGCTTCGTCACTACCAAGCGGTATATCATGTAAATGGTCAGCAAGTTGTGCAGTTAAGCACGCCGAATATGCCTGAGGTTTCGCTTAATACTCATCGCGAAGCGCTATTAGGTTATTCAGACCGACCTTACCTAGAACGTGTTATGTATGGTGGTTTTTACGCAGATTATTTCAGTGTTGATGTTAAAACCGGTAAACAAACCGCTATCGTCAGCGACTATCCGTTTAGACCAAGCCTTGCGCCAAATGGTCAATTTGCAGCATTTTTCCAAGACAGCCAAGTACAGCTCAAAGATTTAGGTAACAACAAGGTTTCGACCTTATCTAAAGCAATTAACGCTATTTTTGCTGATGATAAACATGACTACCCTTCGCCTCAACCGGGTTATGGTTTTGCTGGCTGGTTAAACGATAGCAGCCAAGTATTGGTTTACAGCAAATTTGATATTTGGGCTTTTGATGTCGCAACACAAAAAGCAACGCGCCTAACTCAAGGTAAAGAAAGCAATACCCAATATCGTGTTATTAAACTTGATAAAGACCAAGTGGGCTTTGCCAAAGACGGAACATTATTACTAAGCGCAACCAATCTGCAAGATAAGCAAACTGAAATTGCCAAACTTGATTTAACAAGCAATAAAGTAAGCAAAGTACTTTCGGGTAAAAAGCGCTATGATGTAGTGAAAAAGGCAAAAAATGCCGACAAATACCTATTTACTGCACAAACATATCAGCAATTCCCTGATTACTACCAAACTGATTTTAGCTTCAAAAAGCCACAACGTGTTACCAACCTAAACCCACAAATTAGCAACTTTGCATGGGGCGAAAAACCAGAGCTTATTAGCTACAAAGGGTTTGATGGTGAAGACTTACAAGGCGTATTGATCAAACCTGCGGGCTACAAAAAAGGCGATAAGGTGCCAGTGGTTGTGTACTTCTACCGCTATATGAGCCAACGCATGTATGACTTCCCGAAAATGGAGTTAAATCATCGTCCTAACTTCCCGATGTTTACTTCAAATGGTTATGCGATTTTCTTACCTGATATCCGTTTTGAAATTGGTCATCCGGGTAAATCGTCAACTCAAACGATGATCAACGCAACTCAAAAGTTAATTGATTTAGGCATTGCTGATCCAGATAAAATTGGTTTACAAGGTCACTCATGGGCAGGCTACCAAAGTGCCTTTATGATCACGCAAACAGATATGTTTAAGGCGGTTGTATCGGGTGCGCCAGTATCTAACATGACCAGTGCATACAGCGGTATTCGCTTAAAATCAGGTCTTGCTCGTCAGTTCCAATACGAAACAGGGCAAAGCCGCATTGGTAAAACGTTATTCGAAGCGCCAGAGCTATACATCGAAAACTCACCGGTGTTCTTCGCCGATAAAGTGAATACACCAATCCTGATTATGTTTGGCGACAAAGATGATGCTGTGCCATGGCACGAAGGTGTTCAATACTACCTAGCACTTCGTCGTGCGGGTAAAGATGCCACCTTCTTACAATACGAAGGTGAACCACATCACCTGAAGAAATTCCCTAACCAAGTGGATTTCTCAGTACGTATGATGGAATATTTTGATCACTACTTAAAAGGCAAACCAGCCGCTGAGTGGATCAAAAACGGCGTACCCTTTATTGAAGAATAAGCAATAAGCTGAATTTAAGCTTACTGCACACCTCCCCTAGAGCCAGCATTTTCGCTGGCTTTGTTCTATAAAATCAATTAAACCATCTGTTTTTTCGATTTTATCAATCGATTTAAACCCCAGTTTGTAAGTGGAAAGTTAACCTGAACAAATCTATATTTCACCCAACTTCTAACTGGAGACTACACAATGTTTAAAAAATCAACGTCAGCTTTGTCTAAAGTAGCTGTTGCGGTATCACTGCTGGTGGCAACAGGCGTACAAGCTACAAACGACATCAAATCAAACCAATTCTGGTGGCCAGAGCAATTAGATCTTAGCCAACTTCGTGCCCATGGTGCAGAGTCTGATCCTATGGGTCCTTACTTTGATTACAAAAAAGAATTCTTAAAGTTAGACTTAAACGCAGTGAAAGCTGATATTGAGAAAGTATTGACTGATTCTCAAGATTGGTGGCCTGCTGACTACGGTCACTATGGTCCATTCTTCATCCGTATGGCGTGGCACGCATCAGGTACTTACCGTACGTTTGATGGTCGTGGTGGCGCAGGCGGTGGTCAACAACGTTTCGACCCGCTAAATAGCTGGCCTGATAACGCAAACCTTGATAAGGCACGTCGTTTACTTTGGCCTATAAAACAAAAATACGGTCGCAGCATTTCTTGGGCTGACTTGATGGCGTTAACAGGTAACGTTGCGCTTGAATCAATGGGCTTCAAAACCTTTGGTTATGCCGGTGGTCGTGAAGACGATTGGGAACCAGATTACGTATACTGGGGCCCTGAAGGCAAAATGTTAACTGACGAACGTCGTGACAAAAAAGGCAAACTTAAAGGCCCATTAGCGGCGGTTGAGATGGGCTTAATCTATGTAAACCCAGAAGGCCCTCACGGTAACCCTGATCCACTACTTGCAGCAGACGACATCCGTTTATCATTCGGCCGCATGGCAATGAACGATGAAGAAATCGTTGCACTAATCGCCGGTGGTCACAGCTTTGGTAAAGCACACGGTGCGAAAAAAGCGACCTGTTTAGACAAAGAGCCTGCAGCAGCCGGTATCGAAGAGCAAGGTTTAGGTTGGAAAAACAAATGTGGTAAAGGTCACTCAGAAGATACCATCACTTCAGGTCTTGAAGGTGCATGGACAGTGACACCAACACGCTGGTCAATCAACTACCTACAAAACTTATTTGCTTTTGAATGGGTTAAAACTAAGAGCCCTGCAGGTGCGACTCAATGGATCCCTGAAAATGGTCAAGCGTCTAACCTAGTGCCAGATGCACACATTAAAGGTAAGCGTCATGCGCCTATCATGTTCACAACTGATATCGCGTTAAAAGCAGATCCTGAGTTTCGTAAGATTTCAGAGCGTTTCTTAAACGACCCGAAAGAGTTCGAACTGGCATTTGCTAAAGCATGGTTCAAACTAAACCACCGCGATATGGGCCCACGTGCTCGTTACCTAGGTGACTTAGTGCCAGAAGAAGTATTAATTTGGCAAGACTACATCCCTGCGGTTGACCACAAGCTAGTTGATAGCAAAGATATCGCGTCACTTAAAACTAGCATCTTAGATTCAGGTTTATCTGTATCTGAGCTAGTTCGTGTTGCTTGGGCATCAGCAGCAAGCTACCGCGACACAGATATGCGTGGTGGTGCAAACGGTGCACGTATTCGCTTTGCTCCGCAAAAAGATTGGCCGGTAAACAACCCGAAAGAAGTAGCTAAAGTACTTAGCAAACTTGAAAAAATCCAAACTAAGTTCAACAAAAAAGCATCTGGCGGTAAAGAGGTTTCACTAGCAGATATGATTGTTCTTGGTGGTGCGGCTGCAATCGAAAAAGCAGCAAGCGACGCGGGTTTCTCTATCGCAGTACCGTTTAAGCCAGGCCGTATGGACGCGTCATTAGAAATGACTGACGTTGAATCATTCGAAGTACTTGAGCCGACGGCAGATGCGTTCCGTAATTACTACAGCTCAGCATGGAAATCACCGGCTGAAATGTTAGTTGAACGTGCTGATTTACTAAGCTTATCAGTACCAGAAATGACTGCACTACTAGGTGGTATGCGTGCCCTTAACGCGAATACTGACCAAACTAAACACGGTGTATTCACGAAAAAACCTGGCACATTAAGCAACGATTTCTTCGTTAACCTATTAGATATGTCAACGAAGTGGTCTAAGTCTTCTGAAGAAGGTGTTTACGAAGGCCGTGACCGTCAATCAGGCAAACTTAAGTGGACAGCAACACCAGTAGATTTAATCTTCGGTTCAAACTCAGAGCTACGTTCAATCGCTGAAGTGTATGCCTCTGACGATGCTAAACAGAAGTTCGTTGATGACTTCGTAGCAGCGTGGACTAAAGTAATGACGCTAGATCGCTTCGACCTACGTTAACCCTATATCAATCGTGTTAAGTCGATTGGTATCATATTTTCGCAACCAACAAAGCCGCTAAATTAGCGGCTTTTTTATTTCAAATCGAGTTATCAGAGCACTTTGAGATTTACAGGCACTCGAGTTCAGCTCATTACTCAATAGCATGAAGCCACCGTAACATTAGATGTTAGCTATAAGTTCGATAATGTTGGTTGCTATTTATGGTGGCAAGTCTAGGTTTTAGGTGCAAATATAAGATATCCAGTAACTTCTTTGAGTCGCTGTTTTTTGAAAACAAACCCAGATTCCTGTTAGAAAATATTTGGATTCAAACTAAGGTAGAATCCTCTTAATTTTTAATCATCAATAAGGTCGTAAGATAATTCTGCTTTCTTAACCTCAAGTTCCAACTCTTTTGTATATGGCAGCCTTACAGTATTTCCCACAAGAGTTTCATTCACAGTGGTCTTTGCCTCTGCAATCGTCATTTTCAACTCTCGACGCAATACCTTATTAAAAGATATTTTTCTAAAGCCCGTGGACCACTTCGTAATTTCAATAATCATTTTCTTCCAGCTTTATACTTACTGATCTAGGTGTTTACATACACATGGGCTTTTGCTTTTTGCCACTACCTCGCCCATGGCGTCAGAAAATAATTTAGCTTAACCCCAATGGTTTTATTTAACTACTTATCACCTATCATATATATGAAAAATAAATGGGTAACCTTATAGTTGTCTAGTTTAGGGGCTAGGAGCTAGGTGCAAATATAAGATATCGAGTTTCTTCTTTGAGTCACTGTTTATTAAGAACGAAACCCTAGAGTGCGAAGCTCTGAATTAAAAAGATATTATCTATTCGTCGTTTGCTACTTCTTCATCAAACCAAACCTGTTCTTGCTCTCCACCCAGCATGAATCGATAACCAGGTGGCAAAGCCATATAAATAGCTACTTCAGGTCTATATTTTACAATATGAGTAAAGTGAACCGTTTTTAAACTCGAAATATCTCCATTATATTCGTCAGTGGTTAACCACCAACCGCTCATATGGTCCGGTGAAGGGTAACGAACTCCTTCTAAAGGCAGCCCCTCATATACACCGTCAGATATTACTACCATTTGCTCCTCGTCAACTGGTGTATATTGTGCACTATAGTGTTCACAACACTTCTGTTGAACTTCTAGCAGATGAGTTATTCCTTTCATCTTAAATTGGATACCACACAATTAATTAATCTATCGAGAATATCATCAAAGTTGAAAACAACAAAAAGCCCCCGCGAGTGTGAAGCTTAGAATTCAAACTATGTCGTCAAATATTTAATAAAGACTCATCAAACCAAACATCAACATAATCTCCTGCGATTAAAAACCTATAACCCGGAGGTAGCGCAAGAAATTTTTTGATATCAGGACACCTCTCACTTAAATGAGCAACATGAAGAGGAACGAAAAAATCAGGTTCTTCAGAAAACTCTTCTCCACCCCAAATGTACCAACCTGTTGTATCTCCTTCAGGGGAGTGTCTTAGTCCATTAATAGGAATAACCCCTTGCTTGACGTTACGAGAAATCCCAACTTTCATATCTTCGGGAGATGATACAAAGTCAGCATTAAATTCATTACAGACCAATCTTTGAGTTTTTGTAATTTCAGTCATTATAAATCATGCTCCTTTTACTGCGCTTCAAACACATGGGAGCAGGTTTTGCTTTTTGTCACTACCTCACCCATGCCAGCAAGTGGTTCTTTTCATTGGGCAGCTTAGCCAGTCTTGAAAACAAAATCCAAGCCACCACAGCTAGAAAAAACAAAGCCCCGCTAGTGCAAACCTTAGGTCTGCGAGTGCGAGGCTTTGGATTCAAAGTTAAACTAGATAGAAACTGATGCTGTTTATATAAATCACCAGCCCCTTTAACTATCTCGCAACAATTCTACTTTTTTTAGAACTTCGTCATTGGTATTTTGGATTATGCCCTTAAGTGATTCAACATTATTTGCTCTTAAGGCACTAAAATACTCAATAGAGTGCCTAAGTTTACAAGCTGTATATTCGTCCTTTTTTAGCTTGTAAACAATTGATTCAAAGTCTTTAACTGGAATTTGTCCCAACAGAGATAATGCGACCATTCTAGTTTGCTCATCTCTATCGTTTAGAAACAAAATGAGTGCCTCTATAAATCTATTATTCCAAAAATCCCATAAAGCAGAACAAATGTTATACCTAACCGTGGCAAAGTGAGATCCCGCTAAACAAATAGCTAAATCCATGAGTTCCCTACCATCATCATTTCCCTCGTTTACAATATAGGTTCCCCAATACTGACAAGATTCAAATTGAGAATAGAACAGTGGCTTAATGTGATTGACAGAAGGCATTTTATCCCATAACAAATTTCCTAATTGCACAGAGCTTTTATCTTTGTCATGAAAAAGCTCCTCTATATCGCCACTTAAAAATGATTCTAATAATTCATCAAATGAACTGTCATTAGTTATATTTCTGTCCATAATTACATAAACTCTATTGGTTTAACTCACCTAACTGCTTTTGTTCAAACTCAATACGTGTCTCATGAGATTTATATTGATCTGATTGCTTACTTTGTCCAGCTTTCTCAAGACTATCTAGCTCTTTTCTTCGACTATTCTAGTTTGTAGCTTACACTTAGCACAGTTTGTTGCGCTGCTATCACCCAATAGTTTGCGAAAAATTCATAGGGTCAGAAAAATTCATGGGGCTAGGTGCTACCAGCATAGTTTGACTTTTTATGAATGAGATAGATTTTATTCAGCGCACTTATCATCACTGACTCGTATGAAACTAAGCTCTTCCTTAATCTGCTGCTTTAGAGAATCATTGGAGACTTTTTGTATATTAGTTCTAAGCATTTCTAGCGCGTAATCACCTTCAACAAGCAAAAGAGAACTTAATGCAGAAGAGCCAACAAAGTTATTTTGATTGTTAATCAATAGCTCAATCAACATATCAACATCTTCACGTTCGCCTAATAACCCGAGCCCACTGATTGCAGAATCCTTTAAAACATTCTCATCCGAGTTAATCATTTCAATGATGTACATACGAGCACGGCTTTTATTCACGTTAGCATCAAAGCATCTATTCTTAAGGTTTAACCTCCACGTTAAAGAAGATAAGCGAATTAAGTTGTCATTTAGCAAGTGCTTTTGACTAGTATTATTCCAAATATCATTCAAAACCGTGTTGTATATTTCTGGATTAAACCCTCTACTAGACCAACCGATTGATATTGAGTTTGCAACAGAAAATACAGCAGCCCTATAACGTGTATCCCAGTAAGAACCAAGCTCTATATTTTGCACTGAGGTATCGGCTTTCAATATCGCTTTTTTCAAATCTGATTGCCACTGCCACCTAACATCATCAGCATGCGAATGAGATGTAATCACCACTAGAAAAGAAAGTACTAAATAAGCTTTAAAGCTGTTCATAGAATAATAAACTCGTTTCTGAGGTATCAACCGGAGTAATAAATTCATCTTCATATTCTGGATAAAATTTATATACTTTATTCACCTATTACTCCATTAATAACAGCCACGCGCTGAAGCACGACCTTGTATCTCTCAGTATTAAATGGTTAGCTACCAATTAATACATCAAGAAGTCAGTGAGTTTGAGCAC